>OMSM01000147.1 GCA_900313745.1 uncultured Lachnospiraceae bacterium | reverse complement strand
GTAGTACCAGCCGTTGTAGGCGAGGGCCTCATACCAGAGCATGTAGTCCTCCGACTCCGGGAAGGTGCGGCAGAGCGCCTCGAGGGCCAGCAGCGGGTGATGCTCGTTGGAGTGATGGCTGTGATGCCAGATCAGATCCCTGTCCCTGTCCTGATAGAAGAAGCCGACCATCGGCACATCCCAGTCGGTGAAGGTCTGCTGCTGGCAGGAGAGCAGGCGGCGGGCCATGCGGTGCGCGTCCGCGCAGTACCTGTCTTCCCCGGTAATATTGTAGAGGGCTGCAGCGGCGAGGGCGCCGACGGAGCAGATGTTGGCGTCGAGGATGTCCTCGGCCCCGCGGCCGTACTCCGTGTAATTCCTGGTGGGAAGCTTGTCCAGCTCATCCCAGCGCCCGAAGGCGAAGCCGTAGTCCTCCGCCGCGGTGCGCGCGCACTGTGCGGCATAGATGGGATCCGCGGAGGCAAAACTTACGGCGCCGAGAGCCTCTGACCAGGCCGCGAGGAAGTTCATCATCGCGCTGAACGTAGCCTCGGTGTCGATGTCGTCACCGGTTCCGATGACGCCGTCGGTCCAGATGGAGCTGGAGGAATAGTTGCCGCGGTAGCCGTCGCCGAAGCGCATCTTGAGCACGTAATCCATGCCCCACTTGGCTTCCTCGAGAACGCGGTCCTTCAGGGCGGCGAACTCCTCGCCGTCAATGCCGGCAGCGAGCTCCAGGAGAGCGGTGGTTCCTTCGATCGTATTGGAGAGGCCCTGGGCAAGGTCAGCCGCGTCGTGCCAGCCGCCGTCCTCCACGATGGCCTTGCCGTCGTGCTTAAGGAGAAGGTCGCCGTGGCAGCAGCGGTGCTTTCCGGGGACGTCGTAGCCGCAGCGCTCCACGAGGAAGAAGTTGAGATCCTTCCAGATCGAGCTCTCCCAGATGTCGGGGGCAATGCGGAAGACGCGGGAGGTGAGGCTTCCCGCAATGATCATGTAGCTGCCCTCCTCCGTGATCTCGGAGAAGGAGAGGATGCCGAAGGAGCCGTTCAGTGTCTCGACGCGGTCGACGTCCTTCTCCAGGACGACGCGGCCGGTGGAGGTCTCGACAATCTTGAAGGAGGTGATTTCCGGATCGGAGATCACCGCGGTCTTGCGGCTGCCGGGCTGATAGCCCTTGTGGGAGTAGATAATGCGGTCCTTCTTGGGAACCCAGCCTTCGTAGAGGTCGCAGTCCACAACCTCGAGGCGGACATCGTCGATGTAGAAATCCACATGGTCCGCCGCGTCGGGTTCATGGCCGACCATGTCGTACTCGAAGCCCACTCCGTTTACGCAGTCGCGGAAGAGGTAGGGGAATTCCAGTACGCAGTAGTTCCATTCGTCGTTCTTCAGGGTGATGTTGTGCGCGCCCTCGCGGTCCCAGACATCCGGAACCTTGTGGTCGCCGTCGTTGTGGGGCTGGATGCGGATGGTGATGGTCTTCATTCCCGGTGCGTGTGCATAGATCCAGGCGGAGATGCGGTTGTAATCACGCCAGTCCTCGCGGTCAATGTCGAGGTAGGCCGTAGGTACCGCGTAGATGCGGCCGCGTGCGATATCGTTGAGCTGAGGAAGGTTCGTCGGGCAGGAGAAGAAGACGGAGTGGCTTCCGCTGTGAACGATCTTGTCGGTAAGCTCCAGGGTGGTCAGCCCGAGGCTGTTGTCGTCGACCGAGTAATTTGTGCCGATGTTGGCGCCAAGAGGATAGCTGATCGGGCGCCAGTTCTCCAGGGTCTCGCAGTCCGAGAGTATCCTGGTTTTGAGGACTTCCTTCTGTTTCAGTCTGTATTCGGCGGTCTCCGTCTCATCAATCGGGATCGGGATATGGATGCTCCTCGAGGCGGCTACAGCCTGATAAAGTTTGCTGCGTTCCATTATGATGTCCTTTCCGGGAGGCTTAAGACGGCGCTCCCATCCCTGTGGCGGGGTGCTGGGACAATATCCCAAAACTCAGTGTAGTACGGTTAAAATCGAGTTTCAAGGGAAGAAGGCCGGGGGGATGACATTTTTTTCAATTTTGTTTAATAATGTATAGGGAATTTGTTACTTCCGACGAAAGTGAGGCCGCAGAGAGCGCGGCAGGGGAGCGGAAGTTTTTGCTGAAAGGTCTGGGAACACCACAAAAAGGAGGGACATGAGCATGAAGATAGGATTTGCCGATTATTACCTTGACAACTGGCACTGCAACCAGTATCCGGGCTTCCTCAGGGAAGCAGCAGCGAAATACGGGATTGACGCCGAAGTGACGCACTGCTTCGCGATGAAGGACAGGGCACCGGAGGGCGCGGAAGGGGCAGAGGGCGTGAATTCCGCGGAATGGGCCGCGGAGCGCGGAATGATTCTTTGCGGGAGCATGGAGGAACTGATCGGAAGCGTGGACGCGGTCTGCGTGATCTGCGCGGATGACGCCTCTTATCACGAGCAGGTGGCAAAACTTCCCCTGATGTCCGGAAAGCCTGTCTTCGTGGACAAGACCTTCGCGCCTGACCTGGAGACGGCGAAGCGGATGTTTGCCCTGGCCGGGGAGCACGGCACCCCGGTGTTCTCCTCCTCGGTGGAACGGTATAACACGGACCTTATCAATTATAAAGAAGAGCATCCGAAGCTCCCCGCGTTTACCGGCACGGTAGGCCCGCATTCCATAGCGCGCTACGCGGTGCACCAGATTGAGCCTATCGTCGCGCTGATGGGCACCGGGGCAAAGCGGGTCAAGGGCTACGGCGTCGGGGACACG
>OMSM01000485.1 GCA_900313745.1 uncultured Lachnospiraceae bacterium | reverse complement strand
TCTACAATCCGGAGAAGCCCGCGGAATGCCGGATCGCAGGGAGGAACGGCGTGCTGATCCTGTCGGTCGTTCTGCTCGTGCTGGGCATAGCCGGGCTTGTGACGGAGTTTATGGTATAGTTTTGAAATCGAAGCTGCCGTAAGGAGGCTGTTATGAAGCGACTGATCCTGCTGCTTGCCGCCTGTCTGCTGTTTACCGGCTGTCTGAAGATCCTCCCCGACGCCCGGGAATCCGACGTTACCCCGGAAGGCATCATCGACGCGAATTACCTGACAGCGCTTACCGCAGACAGTACGTTCGTGATCGTCAGCTCCGCCGCGTCGGGAGGAGACAGCTCGACCGCCGCATTTTTCCTGCACGGCGGGGAGATCGCGCGGTGCGAGGAGGGAAGCTTTCAGGGGGAGACCTTCTGCACCGGCGCGTGGAACGGCATCTCCTTCACCGTATCCGACGACGGGAGGGTAAAGGCGTCCTCTCCGACGGACGAATTCGCGGGGGATCCGCCCGCCGTTCCTCTGACCGACAGCATGGGAAGGTATTATGCCGATAACGCTTTTCTGCTCTATCCGCTTCTGGACGAGACGGCGGATGTTCAGACAGCCCTCGAGCACAACGGGAAGGACGTGACGGTTTTCGCCGGACTGGACGGCGGAGAGTACTGCACGTATACGGTGGATCGGAAAACCCTTCACATCAGGGAATACTACGAGTCGTGGGACGACCGGACGGTCCGGGTCACTCTGGCGGACGATGCGTATATGCCGCCTACAAGGGCCGGGGCAGCCCTGATGGACGCGGGGCGGACGAGGACTCTCACATACCACGCCTTTCTGAGCGGACACGAGAAGGACTATGTGTTTGAGATTCCCGCGGACTGGGAATTCAGCCTGGAAGTATATGGGGACATAAGGTTCTTTGACGACGCGGGACAGACCAAAGAGGTTGAAAATCTGATCCCCGCGGACGGGAAGGACCGCGAGATCTGGGTGTCGGACGCGAAGGGATGACGGACGTACCGAACCCGAGATGAAATCGTTACAGCCTTTTCTGCTTTCAGGGAGGCATCGTGAAAGAGATCGGAGCCTGGTACGAGGACATGCTGTTCAGTAAAAAATGACCGATGACATCGTCCTCCGGAGGGACGGCAAAAGGGAGAGAGAGGGAAAGCCTCCTTCTCCCTTTTTGTACATCGGCCTCCCGGAGGATCCGGTGGGTGCGGGAGACAATGAAAAGCCCCCGGTTTTGCCGGGGGAGCTTTTCTCACGAGAGGGAACGACGGCCGCGGGTCCGTATCAGATCAGTCTCCGTTTGTGAAGAGTTCGACTACCTTTGCGTAATACTTCTCCGCCACCTTCTTTTTCTTCGCGTAGTAAGACGTAATGTCCTGATGCTGGGGATTGCGGAGCAGCTCCTCAAAGTAGAAGGACACGCCCTTCCAGTTGTCGTAAACATACCCGAGGTCGAAGACGCGGGACGCCACGCAGAGGTCCATCATTTCGGCGTCTTCCTTCGAGGAAGCATATCTTTGCTTGAGACATACGTCGAAGAAGGCGGGCATGACCTGTTTGTAGGATTCGGCGCAGAGGGCCTCGGTCACGATGCCGATAAAGTCAAGCTCAACCGCGGTTTTCGCCACCGCCATCGCTTCATGGTATCCGTCCACCATCGTCTTGTATTCGGCCTGCGCTTCATCGAATTTGGGATACGGGATCACGCCGTAGTCATGCTCGAAATCAGCCAGAGCGGAGGTGGTGCTGTCCAGAGTGCCGTTGCACAGGAGCGCTCCGTAATTGGTGAAAATCTGGAGGCCCGAGCCGTGATCCATGCCGGTCCAGACGCCTTCGTAATTGTTTAGAAGATCCCAGCAGGAATCATATACGTCTACCAGATGCTCGGAGTAGTAGTTGTACTGAAGCTCCCCCGTGTCGTCCCGGGTAAAAATCTGGTTGTCGCACGCCCAGAGATAGGTGTTGAGGTTGGAATAGCTGTCGGTGCCGAGGCCGAAGTAGTCTCCCTCGTCCTCCTTGCCGTTGCCGTTCGCGTCCGTGTAGACGACGGAGCAGACGTTGCGCAGCGCGTCGATCGTCCAACGGCCTTCCTTCACGACGGTGTAGAACGGCTCGAGCTGATAGTTCTTCGCCTCGTCCTTGTCATAGAGCATGACGTAGGAGCGGCCGACGGAGGACAGCGCGAAGTCGCCGATCGCGAGGTAGCAGCGGCCCGCGATGGTCAGATCGTCGATGTTCGAGCGGGACCACCAGGAACGGGTGAAGTCGACGTGCGGGATGTCGTACCAGTTGAGGTATTCGCCCTTCATGGCGTTGCCGGAGCTGGACACGACGTGATACTGCACGAGGTCGAAGGATTCGGAGTCGCCCGACGCCACCGCCGCCGTGATCTGGGAGGAGCACGTGCCGTAGGT
>OMSM01000228.1 GCA_900313745.1 uncultured Lachnospiraceae bacterium | reverse complement strand
ACCAGCGTGAGATGGCCGTCCTTGATCCTGTACTGTCCCTGGCCGTTCGAGACCCTGGGCTGCTCCGCAGCGAGCACCGGCGGGAAGGGCCCGCAGTGCCACAGAAGCTCCCCGTTGTCATTGGTGGGATGGCGCACGGTGATGTCCGCAAGGAAGGAAGGGGTCTCATAGAGATCCGCTGCCTGGGCAAGGATGGAGGAGATGGCTCCGTGCACATCGTCCTCGCAGGCGACCGGAAGGCCGGCCTGGGAAGAGCAGGCGAACGCGTAGCAGGGGTGAACGCCGAAATTCGTCGAGACAAGGCGCCAGCACTCGGACGCCACCGTGGTGCAGCGGTACTTGTCCGCGAGGGAGCGGACCGCAAGCACGAGTGCGGCAAGTTTTACCTGGTACTCCTCGTCAAGAGCCGATAAATCCACGCCGGCGTCCTTCCAGCCCTGCACTGCTGTCCGGGCTTCTGCCGGCGAATCGATGAAGCTCTGCACTTCCTTAACGATCTCCGTGCTCTCCACCGGAACGACGTCGATGCCGAAGCGCTCGAGCAGCTCGCTCTCGTTCACCTTGACGCTCATGAACTGCCTCGGGCGTGTGGAGAGCTGCAGCACGCGCATGTTTTTGAACTGTTTTACCACGGCCGCGACGCGGATGAACCTGTCGATTCCCTCATCCAGCTCCGGGGAGTCGATCCAGCAGTTCCTTAAATAGGTATAGGTAATGCCATAGCGCAGGAGGATCCTCGTCGAGGCGAAGAGCCCGCACTGTGTGTCGTAGTCGCGGAATGAGGTCTTAAGCTCCGGATCGCCGTCCCTGGGTCCCCAGATCAGCACCGGGACATTCAGCCTGTGAGCGATGATCCCCACCGCTTCCTCCTGTCCGAAGTTCGCGTGGGGGATGAAGAGCGCGTCCACCTTGTTCGCCGCGAAATAGTCCGCGACTGCATTGGACTCGTCGATCTCCGTCACCATGCCGTCCTTTGTGAATTCATCGCCCCAGAGGCATTCCACCTGCGGGTAGCGGGAGAAGATCCCGTTCAGTCTCTCCCTTATTGCAGCCGCGTTCACCGCAGCCTTCGATCGCGGCGGAAATACGTCTCTTGCGGTAATGACAATGCCGATTTTTATCACACTCATTGCTCTCTTCCCTCCGTTTCCTTATGTGCTGTTTCGCTGCTTGCTGATTTATCGTGATTTCTGTCCCGCAGAAAACGTCTTCTCGCCGCGGGCTGTTTTCATTCTCATCCGGTTCCATTATCCCGCGCCCGGCTGTGCCGGGGAATGCAGGTATCTGCTCTGTTAGTATAAAAAAAGGATTAAAACGTTTTTTCTAAATACAACGCGTATTTTGTGCCGTCCCCCGATGTCAAAGTTACGCTGTTGAATTCGTTTTTAAAACGTTTTAATCCTAGACCTATATTAATTGATTCGTTTTACCCTGTCAATTGCAGTCCTTGTATTTTTTTTGTATTTTCCTTATCATTTGAGCAGAAAGCTTAGACAGGGAGTCTGACATCATGATCACCATACGCGACGTAGCAAAAAAGGCGGGAGTTTCCACCGCCACCGTGTCCAACGTCCTTAACGGCACCAGAAAGGCATCTCCCTCCACAGAAATGAAGGTCCGCAGGGCAATAGCGGAGCTTCACTATGTCCCGGACTATGTCTCCCGGAGCAGGAAGTGCGGAATGCTCCGCTCCATCGGGGTCGTCACCGAGGACATCTATTATCCCGACGCCCAGCCGGCAATGCTGATGCAGGGCGTCTCGCGCTTCTGCGACCAGAACGCCTACCAGCTGCAGCTCATGAACCTGAACCTCTCCCACGGCACCCAGCTGACCCTGGAGGCGGTGTCCGACGAGAGCCCGATCATCGGGCAGCTGAACCACGTCACGAAGACTCTCGAGAGCAGCAACATCCCCGGCATCCTCTACATCGGCTTTCACCCCAGGAATATCACCGCGATCCTGAAGGAGATCTCCGTGCCGGTGACTGCGCTCTACGCCTATTCCGACAGCCACCACTCCGTCCTCGCCGACGACCATCAGGGGGGAAAACTT
>OMSM01000431.1 GCA_900313745.1 uncultured Lachnospiraceae bacterium | reverse complement strand
TAGATTCTGAATCTCCTGCCGTTCTTGCCTACGCGGATCTGGGAGAAGAACACCGGCCCGGGGGAATCCAGCTTTATCGCAGGCGCGATGAAGAGAGTCAGGATCCCTGTGAGGACAAGACCGACAAGCCCTCCGAGAATGTCAATGGCTCTCTTGATCATCATCCTTTTGTAGCTGGAGCGGAACCGGGTGTAGGTGATGACGGAATAGTCGGCGAAGCTCTCCACCTTGCTTGTCGCCTCCCCGAGGTCGGGAAGTTCCAGATTATAGTGCACAAGCACACCCATCTCGTCAAAGCCGGAGATCACGTCACTCATCGCCTTCTGGGCGATGTCCGGCGTATTAATGAACACCTCGTCGAAGGACAGGGTCGTCAGGCTCGAGGTCAGGTTTTTCATCCCTCCGAAGAACGGGACTCCCGCGACACTTGCAGGCTCCGCTCTCCCTTCTCCCGCGGGCACTGCCTCAGTCTCCGGATCCGCCGCGACGGCGCCTACGACAGTGAAGCTCACATCCAGCCGCTCCTTCAGCCTGGAAACCGTTTCCTCCAGCTCCTCCGGCTGCGCGATCACCAGAACCTTGGAGATCATGTGCTCCCCGGAAAGCACGCGCCTCGCCGCCGCCTTCACCGCGCAGTGAACGGCCAGGGTAAGCGTGAAGTTGATCAGGGTGAAGTAAAACTGCATCAGGCGGGACACCGCGTAGCCCCAGCTGAAGAGGAAGGTCGTGATGATGGTAAGCATCAGCAGGACCAGGATATATCTGGCAACCGCGGCAAGTTCCCTGTAGTATCCTCTGCGGACGAAGTCCCGGTTCCAGTCCATGAAAAAGCTGTAGACCGTGGCATAAAGCAGCAGCAGGGCCAGCATCACATAGTGGAGCCGGATATCCCCATAGTCCTTGGTCTGTCCGAACCTGATATTCGTCGCAATGATATAGGAGACCGCAACCAGCGCGATGTCGATGAACCACATCCCGTAGATCTGCAGTACCCTGTTTCTGCCGTTTGTCATACCCTTGCACCTCCGGCCTCATGAGGAACAGCTTCCTCCGAAGTCCCGCCGCTTCGCCGCACGCCCGCCGCAGATCCGTCCTTAGCGGAAACACCGAGGATCACGGGAATATAGGCGGCAATCAGGAGAAGTACGAAGTTTCGTCCGATAAATGTGCTCACCAGGTGTGCCTCCACCGCGGTGTAGGCCATGCAGGAGGTCAGCATGGCGAGCGAGGATCCGTCGTGAGAGCGCCGTACAGCGCGCAGGACGGCGAAAAGCAGGATAATCACGGCCGCGGCGGGAATAATCCCGTACCAGTAGATGAGCCGCACGAACCCCAGATCAAAGAACACTTCCGTGTCCCGCAGGGCGAAAAGCCTCCATGAGGACAGCGTTCCATCGTGGAACGAGCTCTCCCACAGGGAGGAGATGCGCCCGCTCATCAGGGGATCAAGCTTTGCAAGAAGAGGATTCCTCATTCCTCTCACCCCTGCTTCCACAGAAAAGACAAGTGCCGCGATGCAAAGCGCCTCCGACGCGAAGTACACAAGCTTCCCCTCCCTCGCGCGGCTTCCTTCGCGCATCACGCAGGAGATCAGGAGGGCGAGCATCGCCGCGCCCCACCCGAGCCTGGAATCCGTAAGGAGATACAGCCCGGTGTTGAGGAGCGCAGCAAGCACATAATGGATCAGGTTCATCCGGCGGTCATAGAGCCAAAGCCCCAGAATAACCAGCATGGCGGCCATGCAGTGAAGCGCATTGGGATGGCCGTGCCCGAGGCAGTACCTCACCTCCGTCACGTCCCGGAACACCTGCTCGAGCTTCGCAGTTCCGTAGATTCCCGTGATGGAAAGCGCCGCGAGGGCAAGACTTCCGGAAAGCGTGAAAAAGAACGCGAACTTCGCGGTTTTCCGTATGTCCGTCCCCCTGCACGCCCCCACGAACACGGTAAAGCGCAGAAGCTCGTTCCGCCCGGTGATGCGCCAGACGGCAGCCCCGAAAAGGAGCCACAGGAAGAGGAATACGGATTCCTTCGCCTTTCTCGGCACCACAAGGAGCTTGAGAAAGAAAAGAACGAAGGTGATCCTGTAGACCTGGCTCATATAGTCAAACCGGAAATCGCTCTTGTCCGCGATCACCAGGGCAAGCTCAACGGCAAAGGCCGCGTAAAAGAGGATGTTCCCGGGGAGAGCGAGCCTGCTCTTTACCTTGTCCGCGAGATAGTATGCGGTATCCAGG
>OMSM01000105.1 GCA_900313745.1 uncultured Lachnospiraceae bacterium | reverse complement strand
TCCTCGGGAGTCTCGTGAGGCGGTGTGAAATTGATGCCCAGACGCATGCTGTTTACTCCTTCCGTACCACAATCTTTCCGATTGACAGTGTTACATCCACGGCCTCCAGCGTCAGCACATGCTCGCCCTCAAAGGTGCCGAGGACGAACTCCGCAAGCCGGTTCGGCGCAGGCTCTCCGGGGAAAAGCGGATGCTCTGCTCCGGCAGGGGCGGGCATCTCCTCCGCAGCGGGAACCGTGCACTCAGACGAGTGGCCGCCGTCCAGGGAGAGTTTTATTCCAACGTCCCCGGCGGCGCAGTATTCGATGGAAACCGTGTATTTCCCGCTTTCCAGGATCGTATAGCTTACTGCCTCTCCGGCATGCAGCCTCAGCTGCACATGTTCCCGGACATGGCCCGCCGGCGGCATGCCGGGGAAGTCCAGGGGTTCCGGATAGCCCTTCTCGTACACCAGATCGAGACGGTCCTCCGCCCTGTAGCGGATGGACGGGGAGAGCGGCGTGCTCCCGCCTCTTCCGCCCTCCGGCAGGTCGTTGTAGCCGATGGCAGGGATTTCAAAACTCCCCTCACGCAGAAGATACGGGTGATAGCTCAGATCCTCGCGGCAGTTCTCCAGTTTTGCCGCCTCAAGATACGCGTCAAAGATCTGCTGTGCATGGGCGAAGGAGGGCTTCGGTCCCCCGTGCAGCGCGTAGTCCGTCACAAGGTGCCACTCCTCCGGCGCATCGAACCATACCATTTTGGACGCCCCGGTCTCCCCGCAGGTTTTGAAGCTCCAGAGATTGTACCCGATGTGGTGCTCCCTCAGGAGCTCGTACACCGTGGTCTGCCAGGCGTACTCGCGGGCGGAACCCGTCTCGCCGAGCCAGACCGGCACATTCCACTCCTCCGAGCTGCGCAGCGCCTCGCGGAAGGAGGCGAGCTCCGGGCTCACCATGGCGTAGGCGTGGATCGCGATGCCCCAGTTGCGGCACTCCGGATCGTACTCCCGGTCGAAGATATCCACCCTTGACGAGAACTGCGTGCCGTTTAACAGGAACATGTGACTGCGGTCGTACTGCCGGAAGCGCCGGATCATTTCCGAGTAGAAATCCTTCAGCCTGGGGATCAGCTCGAACATCCGGGGCGTCACCGAGAGGGGCTCGTTTACGCAGTCGTAGGCTCCGATGATCCAACGGTCTTTATATCTGCGGGCGAATTCCTCCATCAGGATGAACATTCTCTCCATGGACTCCTCGTCGATGAAGAGGTGAGGCGCGTTGTCCACGCCGTCGTCACAGGGGAGGCAGCTCTGCGCCGCGGTCGCCGCGTGCATGTCGATGATCGCGTAGACGCGGTACTTCTCGCACCAGTCCAGCACATCGTCCAGCATGGCAAAATTCGTCTCGTTCCATGCAATGCCCGGTTCCTCGAGAAGAAACGAACAGGCGCGAACCGGCAGCCGGACAGAGTTGTATCCTCTCTCCGCGAGAAGGCGGATGTCCTCCTCCGACAGCCACGCCCTGTGCCAGCGGTCCCAGAATGTCCGCAGGTACTCGCTTCCGCAGAGCTCACGCACGATCTGCTCCAGGGCTCTTCCCCGGTCAATCCTCCCCATCGGAGCATAGCCGAAGGACAGCTTGAAATCATCCGCCGCGCCGATCATAAAGCCCTCGGGGTTGTCCCAGTTGCCCATGCCCCAGCCGCGAAGCAGGACCTCCTCGCCGTCGCCGTTGGCCATCCGCATCCCATCCGCGTGCAGAAAGCCTTTTACTCTCTCTCTGTCAAATACTTCTTTCAAGAGTTCCCCCCTGTATTGCCGTGTATTATCTTGTATTTTCCTGTTCTGTTTCGCAGTGCTCTGCTTTCGCTGTATTCCTGTCACGCGTATACGATCACCGCGACGAGCTCCACCGGCTCCTCCGTCCGGTTGGCGATGCCGTGGCCCGTGCCGGTGGGGCAGATCGTCACGTCGCCCGCACTGACAGTCACTATCTCTCCGTTGTCGTTGTACTCCGCCGTGCCCTTCACGATGTAGAAGAGCTCCGCGTCCTTGTCATGGATGTGGTAACCGATGCTGCATCCGGGGTTCAGCTTGATCACGGAAAAGAGCCTGCCCTTTCCGTTAAGCTCCTCGGGCCCCGCAATCAGGCTCTTCAGCTCGACTGTCCCGTCCCCGTCTCTCATGTGCTCGCGGTATTCCACCGCACACTCGTCCTTACGTCTGATCATCTTTTCTCCTTTCTCTCCGTTCCGCCCCGGTCTGCACGCTGACGTGCCGCAGCTCAGTCCAGCGTGTCCGCCAGATGGAACAGTTTCGGGTCTATGTGGCAGTATCCTGTGGGGTGCTTCACCAGATACTTCTGATGATACTCCTCCGCGGTGTAAAAGTTCTGCAGTTTTCCTGTTTCCACCGCAAATTTACCTGCCCTTAAGCCGAGCTTCCTCTTCTC
>OMSM01000436.1 GCA_900313745.1 uncultured Lachnospiraceae bacterium | reverse complement strand
GCCAGGGTGCCGGAAACATCCTTGGACCAGTCGGTCTTGACCCAGTTGCCGTCGTAGTTGACCGAGGTCTGGACGTTGTTGACTATGTTGTTCAGCGAGAAATTGGTAGGACGGAACATCAGTTTCCATCCGTCTTCCTCATCGGTCACCGTAATGTGGCCGAGGTTCTCGCCTCTGCCTTCGTTGACGGCGGTCACGCCCTCGGGAAGCATGAGCTTCAGGTTTTCCTCTTCGAAGACCTGCTCTGTCAGCGCGTACTCCTTATTGATGCCCGGGATCGGGCTGGAGGCGTCGAGTTCATTCTTGGGAGGCTCTTCCTCGACAAACGGGGCTTCGGTCTCTGCCGGAGCCGTAGCAGGCGCCGGAGCGGCGGCTGCCGTCGTTTCCGCCGGTTTATTCCCGCCGCAGGCCGCAAGGCTGAGTGCCGCTGCTGCCGCCAGCAGAAGGATCAGTCTCTGTTTCTTCATATATAATAGTCCTCCTTACTTGAAAGAAATCGAGTTCAGGATCTTGTCGCCCATACTGCCGTCGCTGATGTCCACGCGGACGATACCGACGGACATCGCCTTGCCGTCTTCGAGCTGTGCGATATACTCGGTCCATTCATAGCCGATGTTCTTGTAGGTACGGCCCTTGAACGTGACGCCGCCGATCTCGCGGTCATCGATTTCTTTATAGTTTTCAAACTTATCCTTATAGAAATCGAACTTCCCGACCTCCGGCTCCAGCTTGAACTGGATGAATCCCGCACCGAAGGTGTTGATATCTTCGTTTTCCACAAGATGATCTTTTTTCTCGTCATATGCCCAGCCCGCTTCCGGTACCTGCATGCTGACGGTGACTGTAGTTTCCTTGTCTCCCCACGGGTGGATATCCACGGAGAAATCCTTCATTGCCGCATTTGCCGCCGCTGCCTTTCCGGCCTCGCTTTCCTCCGCCTTCACGACATCCAGATACTTTGCCTCGGCCTCGGAAGCTGTGAATCCGCTGGAGTTGAAGCCGCTGATCTTATAGACGCCCGGTTCTTTCTCCGCGTCCTTCTCGTCAAAGTTCACATAGATAAAATGGGTATCGTTGTCTTCGGAGATCCACTTGTAGTAGCGCTTGTTGCGTCCCATGTGCTCGGAATACTCTTCCTTGTCGAACTCGCCGTCCACGCCGAAGTGCTCGGCAAGTTCCTCATAAGTAGTCCCGAAAATGTCTTTCGCTACCTTATTCATCCAGACATAGCCCTTCTGGAGTTCTTCCTCGCTGACAATGCCGCTGCCGGATGGCACGCCCGCCGGAGCGCCGGAACTGCCGGAGCCTGCATTTGCAGATTCCGTCTTCCCTGAGGAAGCGGAAGCGCCGGAGGAACCGGAGCCGCTGCCGTCAGAAGTATAGACATATTCATAGGTCCAGTCATCGTCCGGGTCTCCGTTGAAGAGGTGCAGCTCGCCGCCGGAAATCTTGCCGGTGTAGACGATCGGGTCGCCGATAAAGGTCTCGTTCATCGTGAACTCATCGCCGTTCTGCTCCCAGGTGACCTTGAAGTCCATGTCATCTCTGTGATGGATGCCGGTGCCGTCATCATACAGTTCAAGGCTGAAGGTCTCTTCTTCCTTGGTATCGTCTCCGACCAGCTTGGTATAGATGCCGGTCCAGACTGTCGCTTCGCCCTTATCCGGTACGCTGTATGCAGCGTCCGTCAGTCTTGCGAGTACGAGTCCGGCGCCTTCCATCTCAATGGTCACGAGTCCGTCCTTCAGGGTGGCCTCAAGGGATTCACCTTCCGCGCCGATGGTCAGCTTCTCTCCGCTGATGGAAAGTTCTACCTCGGTTTCGTCCCCGTCCATAATCAGTGTTCCGCTGTGCTCATCCTTGATCTCGAGCCGGAAGCTGTCAGCGGCCTTCTGCGGGGTCTCTCCGGTCATTTGCGCGTAATCCAGCAGGGACATGCCGAGGAACTCATACAGCTTGTAGGTGCCTTCGATCGTGCCGTCGTTGATATAAGCCTCGCCGGAAGCATTTGCAGAGGAAGCAGGCTTGCTGCTGCCGGCACTGCTGCTGTCCGATGCGCTTGCGCCGCCGGTCTTCTTGAAGGTGTAATGGACCCCGACCATGTCGAGATACATCGTATCGCCTTCGATCTCATAGGTATAATTGGTAGTGCCGTACACCGTAATGATGCCCGGCTTCCAGGTGATATCAAGCTCCTCTGTGAACAGCATGAATTTACCTGTGCCGTCTTCCTTCAGGTCAAGATGGGTATCTCCCATGCCTGCAGTAACCAGTGTGCCGTGATCGACCTTGTTGCCGTTTGCTTCATATTCATAGATCTCATAGAAGCCTGCATCCGCCGCGACCGCCGGATCGACCTTGGGCTTTGCGTCATCGGCCTTTTCTTCCTTTTTCTCTTCTTTGGTCTCGGCCTTTTCCGCAGGCGTTTCCGCCTTTTCTGTTTTTTCTTCCTTTGTCTCCGCTGCTTCAGTCTGAGCTGCTGCCGCAGTAGTTTCCGCCGGTTTGCTGTCAGAACCGCCTCCGCAGGCAGTCAGGCTCAAAACCATGACTGCTGCCAGCAGTCCCGCTATCCATGTTTTTTTCATATTATTTCTCCTCCCGGTTGCATTATTAAACTGTTGCATTCCGTTTGCACAGTGCATAAACCGCATAATTTGAGTTTCTGCACGGTTCAACTAAAATATACTCTATTTTTCGGGCCGGGTTAACCATCAAAAGTCTGTAAATCGCCGTTGTCTGCAGTGATTCCGCCTTTATAGGCCTCCATCCCCGGAAGCGCTGCCGCAGGGACAGCCGTCACACAGTATCATCCTTGATGGCAATGCCGTAATGCCGGGCTTTGACCGCCAGTTCCAGCCGGCTGTGATACCCGGTCTTCTGCAGCATGTTTGTGATGTGCATTTTCACGGTCTTGTCCGTGATCCCGAGCGTTTCCCCGATTTCTTTATTGGAAGCGCCGCTGACCAGTTCCCGCAGTACGGCGGTTTCGCGCTCCGTCAGTTCGTCGCTGAACGCGTTGCCCAGGGCGACTTTCGGCTGGGACATCGGATAGACGGACTCGCCTGCCATGGTCCGGTCCATGATCTCCAGCAGGGGCTGCTCCTGGACTTCCTTATACCAGAAGCTTTCCACGCCGATTTCCTTTGCCTGGCTGATGTAAGAGATTTCCGGCATCGACGTGACGATCAGGATCTTCGTGGCAGGATGCCGTTCCTTGATCTGACGCGCGGCTTTCAGTCCGCTCAGGCTGCCCGGGAAAAGGACGTCCATCAGCACCAGGTCCACGGGATTGGCATTCAGATATTCCAGAGCCTGCACAGCTGTCGAAAAGGATCCTTTCAGCTGGTAATCCGGGGATTCCCGCACCGTATTCTCAAAAACCTCCCGGATCATTTTAAAATCTTCCGCGATCACAACCCTATAGTTCATCATTACCTCCGCATTCTGTTCAGCGAATCTGCTTTATTTTTTACAGCTGTTCAGGATAGCTGCTCTCCGTTCTTTTTTCTTTCGGAAGGACCAGGATCAGTTCAAAGTAGGGCGAAGACCGGACCGTCATCACACCTCCGAGGGCCTCGACCTCCCGTCGGAGATTCGCCAGGCCGCCCTGTTCCCTGATCTCGCCCTCCGGCCGCCTGCCGTCGTTGGTAAAACGCAGCGTATACTCTTTTTTGTCCTCCGAGATCCGGATCCATACGTGTTTTCCCCCGGTATGGCGCAGCACGTTGATCACATGGGTGGAAATCGCCACATCCGTCACATTGAGCAGATGCTCTTCCACCGGGAGTTTCCCGTAGACCGTCAGTTCAACGCCCAGCTGTTCCGCCTGTTTACCGATGACATAATACGGAAGCTGCCAGTTCTCGGGACCT
>OMSM01000499.1 GCA_900313745.1 uncultured Lachnospiraceae bacterium | reverse complement strand
TAATGGCTACAAATTTACAAGGCTCCTCCCACCGCCCAAGGGCAGTGGGTTTCCGCCTACGAAACCGAAAGGATTTTATTTATGAAATTACTGTTTGCTTCTGATTCCTTTAAGGGCAGCCTCTCCAGCGAGAAGATCGTCGAGCTGCTCACCCGCGCAGCCAGGGAGGTGTTCGGTGAATGCGAAACCTCCGGAGTTCCTGTGGCCGACGGGGGCGAGGGCACCGTGGACGCGGTCATCGCGGCGGAAAACGGGGAAAAGATCGCCGTTGCCGTGCATGGCCCCCTGATGGAGGAAACCACTGCGGAATACGGCGTCTTCGGCGGGGACAAGGCCGTCATTGAGATGGCCGCCGCATCCGGGCTTCCGATGGTTCCCGAGGATCTGCGAAATCCGCTGAACACCACGACATACGGCACCGGTGAGCTCATCCTGGACGCGCTCCGCCGGGGTTACAGGAACCTGTCCGTCGCCATCGGCGGCTCCGCCACCAACGACGGGGGCATGGGCTGCGCGAGAGCTCTCGGCGTGCGCTTCCTGGACTCGGAAGGCAATGAGCTGGAGGGCTTCGGCAGGGATCTCTCCCACGTAGCATCGATTGACGTCTCCGGCCTGGATGAGCGGGTCCGCGAGGCGAAAATCACCGTCATGTGTGACGTGACAAATCCCCTCTGCGGGAAGGACGGCGCGACGTACACCTTCGGGAAGCAGAAAGGCGCAACGCCGGAAATCCAGGAAATCCTCGAGGAAGGGATGTGCCGCTACCGCGACGTGATTAAGGGCACCTTCGGAGTCGACTGTGACCAGATCACCGGCGCGGGCGCGGCGGGCGGTCTCGGCGCCGCGCTGAAGGTCTTCCTTGGCGGAGAGATGAAGTCCGGCATCGACACAGTGCTTGACCTCATCCACTTCGACGAGAGGCTGGAGGGCGTGGACCTCGTGGTCACCGGCGAGGGCCGCACGGACTGGCAGAGCTGCTTCGGCAAGGTCATGCAGGGCGTGGGCGTCCGCGCGGAGAAAAAGGGCATTCCGGTGCTCGGCCTCTCCGGGTCTCTCGGAAAAGGAGCCATGGATATCTGCCGCTGCGGCATTGCCTCCCTGATGACAACGGTCAACGCGCCAATGCCGCTGTCGGAGGCTCTGGAACGCGCCGAGGAGCTCTATTACGAGGGAGCGGTGCGCATGTTCCGGTTTGTGGAGACAGGAAGAAAAATGCGCTGATCAGTACCTTAACGCATAGACGGAGGTGCGCGCGGAAATCAGCACGCATCCCTTCACCCTGTACACGAGCACATTGGCAGGGCGGGCCGGAAGCCGGAGGCATTCTGCCTCCGGCACTCCGGGTCTCCGGATATAGAGGTTGGCGTCGGGAATATACTCCGTACCATTGTCATCTCTTGCATAGCCATACTCCCCCCGCTCATAAATGATAACCGGGTTTTCCATGGCAAAGCTCTCCCCGTGCTCCGCCCTTACATCTGCGCGCACAATGCATTTGTTGTACTCATCGACCAGGAAGACCTGCTGTCCCGGAACGAGAGGCGTCAGAGCGGTAGAGCGGGATATATTCGGATGATGCGCGATCCCGGTTGCTCCGTCCGGCGCGATATAGCATTCCGTTTCCTCCTGACGGAAGGAATCCATCATGTCGCCGCTGTCTCTCCACTGGTTTTCCGGGAAATACAGGACCTCCGGACGGGCATCCTTCACTTTCCGGACGGGCAGTACGGTTATGCTGCTTTCGTACGCGTCCGGGCGCATCGCATAAACACGCACTCCCCGGTCAAAGTGATAATACATGTAGTAGCAGCTGCCATCTTCAGGCATTCTCGGAGCAAGATCGTCTTCCTCCGGATTATTCTCATGGACCCCGTTTACGACGGAATGCGGGACCGGCTTGTATTCGGAAACCACTATCAGGTTGTCCTTCCGGTCGCAGATTAATGAGAGCGGCCGGAAAGGAAGCACCGTCAGGAGTTCGAACACACCGGTTTCGTGATCCAGCCTGTAGATTCTCCCAAGCCGGCTGTCGCAGATATACACATTATGCCGGCTGTCCTCGCACATGCCGTCCGCGCTGTCGAGACCGGAGAGAATCTCGGTAAATCTTGTGTTTTCCCCCGGAAATTCTGCTTTCGGAATCTCACTTCCCGTCGAGAGATGCGCAAGCTGCCAGAACGGAACCGACTCCCCTGTATTCATATCGCGGTACAGGTTCGTGATGGTATATTTCATCTGCGTATAATTGTGGCAGTTGTAGAAGTCTATATTCCTGCAGTTCCAGGCCCTGACTGCTTCCGGGTAGGGATTATCCACCCAGATTACGCGGAAGAAATAGGCGTTGCCGAAAACCAGGTCATGGCAGCCGGAGAGCTCATAGGGCTGGCACCAGCTTCCTTCCGCCACTTCCTCCTCGGTCTGCATTCCCAG
>OMSM01000278.1 GCA_900313745.1 uncultured Lachnospiraceae bacterium | reverse complement strand
CGGTCTGCTCTGTTATTGATTCATTGTTTATTGTTCTGAGCCGCGTGAACGGACTCCTCTACTATTATATGTTATTCTGATGACAGATGAATTATATGAGATCCTGAGAGTGCGGCAGGCCTGCCCGTCAAGGAAGCCTTAGGAGCAAGCTGGTACTGCCGCAGGGCGTGGAATCAGGCAAAAGCAGCGTACTCCCGGCTCTGGGACGGTCTCCAGGGAAGCCTTAGGAGTAAGCTGGTACTGCCGCAGAGCGGAGAATCAGGCAAAAGCAGCGTACTCCGCTGACTGTATCGTGAGCACAGTGGTATTTGGGGACCGTGTGCATATATATTGATATAGATGGTTATCAAATAATGATAAAATTGTGAAAAACGAAAGATGCTGCTAACCGTATAGAACAGCTGCATGGGAGAACAGATTATGCCTAACAGATTTGATTATTCGGACAAGCCCTATGAAGGATTCAATCCGACGGATGTAACGGACATTCTGGCGTCCGCAAAGACCCTTAGCGGGATGCTGCCGAACGGCTTTGAAGAGGAAGCGCGCAAGCTAAAGCAGTTCGAGGTTGATTTTGACAATAGCGGCAGCGTGGCCGATCTGTATTCGAGGCCGAACGATCCCCAGGTAAGGGAGAAGTGTTCGAGAATCATCAACGAAATCGCCGAAATCACGAAATCGGTCTATTCCAGGCTGGATGAGCAGAAGCTTACAGAGAAGTATCCGCTCCAGACGGTGTTTATGCGCAATCTGTTGTTCCAGACGAATGTGTATAACGAGGGTTTCGTGTATAGCCAGTTCACAAATCCGCGCAACGGTCCCGCCTATATCGGAAACGGTGCGTCACGCACCCTTTGCATGGATCTCGCGACAACCAGCTGGCCGGATTATGATCCGGCGCATCCGGAACAGCGGGAGCAGTTCCTGGCGGATGTCAATAATGAGCTCCGGGATACACCTCTTTTAACGAATGTATCCGCCGGACTGGATCAGCTGGAGAACATGCTCATTCATGTCCAGACGAAAAAGGCCCTGGAGAAGGATCCGGATAATGCGGAGCTTCAGCAGAAGCTTAAGAATGCGGACAGCAAGATCGCCGAGAGCACGCGTTTTCTGGCGGACCACATCTCCGAAGTGCGTGAGTTTGGTACCGCCGAGCGGTTTAATCTGACTAACTACAAGGATACGGCGAAGCAGTTCAAGTATCTGCAGGGCAATAGCGTCCTTGTGAGCAATATCCAGGAAGGGCGCGATTTAAGCCACGCAGTAGACGGCTCAAAGATCATGTCCGCCCTGCTGGATACGGGGATGAGTGTCGATGAGGCTGTACGGCTGAGCCGCGGTATTCATCGGCTCAATACCATCGGACCGAATTGTGAAGGTGTTTTCCCTAAAGTAAAACCGACAAATCCGGAGGCGGGAGAGCGCTTTCACGGGATCTTTGAGCGTCTTTCGGCTCCCCTTAAGCCGGAGAATCTGTCCGGCACCCTGAAGTATCTGGAGGAGAACGGCCTTACACTGGATAATTACATCTTTGCGGCGGAGAAGGAGATTTCACGCGCGCTCAAGGATGCCTATTCCGTTAATCAGAACGGGAAGATGGTATTCCAGGATCCCGGTATGAAGGCTTCGCCGATTGACGGCATTATCAAAGACATCGATGCGCTGCCGGATCAGCCCGGTGCCAGGGAGATCCTGCGGGTAGGTGATCCGGCTTTCGCGCGCTTCATGGATGAGGGGTACAGTTTTGGTGAAGCGAACAATGTTGCGAGGGATATTGTCTTCATCCGCGATCTCGGACAGGAAGTACTAAACGGCATAGGCAGGGAGAAAAAACTGCCGAACGGCGCTGCGACCGATCCGCAGGCGGCAGAGGAATTTGCGGACCTTCAAAGCGCGCTCGCGGCGCCGCTTCAGGACGCGAATCTCCCTGACACGATGCAGCGTTTAAAGGAACAGGGCATCACGCTGGAGGACTATCTTAACACTGCCGGAGAACAGCTCTGTGAAGCGGTGAAGAACATCTATACGCCAAAGCGGCCGGATGACCTTCTGGGCCCCGTGTACAGCGCTCCCAGGGATCCGGCGATGCAGAATATCGTCGGGAAGCTGGAAGGCATGGAATCTTCGGAGAAGGCAAAGCGCTTTATTCCGGAAGTGCTTGTTTCCGCGCCCGAAAAGCTGGGGCGGATACAGCACAAGGCATTTGATTCTCCAGTCACCGGCCTTGACGGCGATTCGATGGCGCACATCATGAATCTCTGCGGAGACAGAAGGAGCGGAGGACTGGGCGCGTATATTCCGGATCTTTCTCCGCAGACGGAGAAGCGGATACAGGAGCTGCAGATTCCGATCATGGAGGCCTATGCCGGCGGAATGAAGGAAATCAACGGCAGGAAGACCCTTGATCCGGAGGGACTGAGGAAGGCACGGCCTGCCCTGGCAGAGCTCCATTCCATCATGGAGAAAGAGTATGAGAGGGTAAAGGAATCCGGCAATAATCCTATTGCGGAGGTGCAGCTGCGCCTGGGAATGCAGCTGACGGACTGTTTCGCAAACGGTATCAGCTTCAGTGATCTCGACAGGAAAACAGGCGGCGCGCATAATCCTTCCAACCGTCCTCTGTCAATTGACTGTTCGAACAAGCTGTGGGACCGTCCGAACAGCAAGTACAGCTATGAGCAGATAAACAATGCGGTTAAGAAAACGCCCCTTTACGATAATACCATGGCATCAATCGATCACATGGACTGCCTTATCGCGGAGGAAAAGGCGCGCCGCAAGCTCTCCCGGACGGATAATCCCGATGACAGGGCAAAAGCGCAGGAGGAACTGGATAAGGCCTCTGTGAAGACGGAACAGGCCGCGGCGAAATTCAGTGAGCAGTTTTACAAATTCCGTGAGTTCGCTATGGATCCGGAAAAGATGCCCGAAGAACTGAGGCAGGCGGATCTGGCGAAGAATCTGAAGATGGGCGGCGGAATGGGGCGCGGGGACAGGCTGAGCGAAGATATTTTCCGCAATGTCGATTTTCTGGTCTCCCAGGGGGTAGCGTATAAGGATGCCGTGCGTTATTCCAACGCCTTCAGCGAGATCGACCTGCAGGTTCACAGGATAACCGAAGCGATTCACTATGAAGGTTATGGAAGCCAGGAGGCCACGAAGTTCAGGACTGAGGTGGCCTGCTTCAGAGAGCCCCTGGAACCCGAGCGCTTCCAGGAGACCTGGAAGAAGGTGAAGGAAGCCGGCATCGATTTTGAGGATTATCTTACTGCGGTAAGCAGCTCGATATCGGAGAAAGCAGAGAAGATCGCGGATTCGATTAAGGAGGATAATGAGAAGCGCAGGCAGCTTGCCGGAGAGGGAGAGAAATTCAAGCCTGCCAATGTAAAAACAGAGAAAGCTCTTCGCGGAGTTTCAGAGGATTTAAAAACGCCGGCTCCGGAGCAGAACGCGGCAGAGTATGTCCGGGACCAGATGGAGACGCATTCGTTCAGGCTTACGGAGGAGAGGTCGAAGCGGATCGAGACAATAAGGGACAGCAATATAGGGGACATCCTCCACAACCAGGAGCTGCTTGCGTCCAAGCGCTGGTACGGAGGCCGTTTCCGCTCCAATTCGGATGAGCATCAGAATCTCACGAGGGACGTCGAAGAGCTGACCAGGCTTATGGGCGCAAACGGCTCGGACATATTTGCGAAGGACAGGAAGAACATTGAAGCAGATGAGCGGAAGGCCGCCCGGCTGGAACAGGTCCTGAGAAGGATTAAGGATCACGGCGAGGCGTATCTGGAGAAGAACGGCGAGGAAGCAGCCAAGAGTACGACCATGGGAAAGAACAGATCCCATTCCGCCCGTTTCTTCGTGAATTTCGCGACAGAAGCTCTCGATAAAATGAAGGGCTACGCCAGCGCCAACGAGACTGTTTACGGCAAGGCACAGCCCGTCCCGAAGCAGGCTGCCCCGAAGCAGGCCGCCGCCGGAAACGGGCAGGTCAAGGATATAAACCTAAATGCCCTGCAGGATAAATGTGAGGCAGGGGCTCATTACCGGGATAACGCGATGAAGGATCCTTATGTCAGACGGCAGGCCCCCAGGGCCACAAGGGTTAATACTCAGCAGAAGAACGGCCAGCTGAATCAGGAGGAGATAAAGAAGGGTCCTGTCAATGGCGGGCCGAATATAGGCTGAT
>OMSM01000107.1 GCA_900313745.1 uncultured Lachnospiraceae bacterium | reverse complement strand
CGTCGGGAAGGAATAGGTGCTTCCGTTCACGGTGTAGGTAAAGGTATCCAGAAGGCCGGGACCCTGAGACTCTTCGGGTTCCTCTTCAGGCTCCTCCGGTTCTTCCTCAGGCTTCTCTTCGGGCTTCTCCTCTTCAGGCTCCTCCCCGGGTTCTTCGTCTGGCTCCTCTTCTTCAGGTTTCTCCCCGGGTTCTTCCTCAGGCTCCTCTTCCTCGGGTTCCTCCTCGGGTTCTTCTTCCGGTTCCGCTTCTTCCGGCTCCTCCGGCTTCACATTCTCCTCCACGCCAAGCGTGAAGCTGCCGGCCGAGGTATCGAAAACGCCGTCAAACTCTGCAGTGCGCTGATTGCCCTGCAGCATCTGCACCGAGTAAAGCATATCCTCGTAGGGGAAATACACCGCCTCACACTCGAACTGATTAGCGCCGAGCGTCATCAGGTACTGCATTCTCCTTCCGGATCTCCCGGCGACGCGGACGTCCTCCGCGCTTACGCGCGAGGTCTCGTTGAGTTTTGCGATGCCGTCCTCATAGATGCCGACCGGGTCATCTTCTCCTTCAAAACTCACGTAGGCGGTCTGCAGCGTTCCGGAGAGCGGTGAGATCGCTCCGGAGCCGTTGGCCGGGGAGTAGCTGGTAATTGCGCTGTCCGAGAGATTGTTTCCCCAGTCGGCGGGCACTTTTACAGACACCGCGGAGTTCAGCACGGACCACTCATATTCCTTCTGCACGAATTCCGGAAGGCCGCTCTCCTCCTCGTCCTTCCTGCCGCTTTCCTCCTCTTCATGGGAGTCTGCCGCTGTACCGCCGCCGTGCTCCGTATCCAGCCGGGCTAGCGCGTGCTCGATTAAGGAGATGATGTCCTCCGGCTCGGTCACCGCGTTTCCAAGGAACGCGAGCGCCTCCTTGATCAGGGCCACTGCCGCCGGATAATCATGAAGCTCCGTGAGCGCATCCTCGAGAAGCTGCCCGATCTCCTCCTCATTTCTCCTCATGTCCGAATCCGTGAGCGCAAGGGCCGTGCTCAGAAGCTCCTCCGCCCGCACCGCGCCTCTTCGTCCCGCCCTGGCGGCATACACGCCCGCAGGAAGAGGAAACAGCGCTGACGCGGCCAATACGGCGGAAAGCGCCGCAGCTATGATGACCGGAAAAAGTCTGCCCGGTTTTCTTTTATTATTCATTACTCCCCGTAATCCTCCTCAGCGACAGGCGCCCTGTCCATCAGCGAGGCTATCGCGTACCCTCCGCCGGGATAGTCGAACTCATCGTTCTCATTGGTGTCGCGGAAGTGCACGCACCTCCCGCGGAACCCGCCAAGGGAGCTTCTGTCCCGGTAATAGTAGACAAAGTCTTCCTCGTTGGGGATATACTCGGTCATCGTCTCCGTGGAAACCAGGAAGAGATAATGCTCGATCTTCTCGCGGAAATCCTCATCCGAGAGTGCCTCAAGGACCAGATCGTAGTAAGGATCGCTTTCCGGGTCGCTCATCTCGGCGTAATCTCCGTAGTTGTCGTCCCACGTGCTGTCGACCTCATACCACTCGCCGTCCAGCTTCACCATGTTCCAGGCATGGCCTCCGGCATTACTCCTGCTGCTTCCTCCGTATCCGCCGATGTATACGGCCTCGATGCCGCACTGCTGCAGGAGATATTCGTAGGCAAGCGAATATCCGTCGCATACAGGGAGATTCGGGCTTCCGTCCGAATCCTCCACCAGAGCCCCGAAGGCGGTATGGGCAAGGTTTTTCCCGTCCCGGGCCTGCTCCACCTCGTGGTTGTATGCAACCATTCCGATCAGTTTGTCGTGGATCTGCCTCGCGATCTCGTACTCGGAGGCATCCGTATCGATATCTTTTAAGAATTTCGCTGCCGCCCGGTTGAAGAGCGCGGTATCCGTCCGGAAATCCTCGTAAGGCCGGTTCAGCTGGAAGTACACGACATAAATACCGTTCTTTACGACGACGTCGGATGCGTAGTTGAAGTAGTAATCCTGTGCGCCGTAGTAGAGCCAGTAAAGCTCCGGATGGTCAAATCCGAGCGCGAAGAAAGCGTCACAGAAGGCCTGGCTGAACCGGTCTGTCCGGGGATCGATGTCGGTCATCAGGAGCCCTATGTTCTCCATTACCGGGTCGTTCGCGATCCCGAGCATGACATCGCAGATCTGCTTCGCGAGGGGATCAAGCTGTTCATAGTAATAGAACTCCGGGGCCTCGTTGACGAGTACCTGCCGCTCCGCCGGGACATAGGAAGCCATGACCTCGCCGAGCTCCTCCGTCTCGGAGGAGGACATGATCTCCAGGTCGGGGAGATCAGCTGCGACTGCCGTGCCTGTGAAGCTCGAGCGGTCGGCGGTATCTCTTAACTTCCTGCTCTTCTTCCTCGCGGCTTCCGCACTCCCGGAAGGAACCGCCGCCATCAGCACGGCAAGGCAGAGAACCGCCGCAGCGAAACGTAACCAGTTCTTCCTCATTACTGCTTCTCCCATCTGATTTCTCCGGCGCGCAGTACCTTCTGTATGGAATAATCCCTGTCCGCGATCACGAGATCCGCGTCCTTGCCTTCCTTTATGCTCCCGAAACGGTCGTCGATTCCGATGCTCACCGCCGGGACAAGGCTCGCCGCCCGGATCGCCTCGTCCGCCGGGACGCCGAACCGGATCGCGTTGACCATGCAGTCGTAGAGATTGGTCGCGCTTCCCGCAATGGTGCCGTCCTCAAGGGTGGCAAGCGTTCCCTTGACGAATACCTTCTGGCCGCCCAGGGCGTACTCGCCGTCGGGCATCCCGGTGGCTTCCATCGAGTCGCTGATGAGCACGACCCTGTCCCCGAATATCTTGAAGACAGTCCGGATCACGCTCGGATGGACATGCCTGCCGTCCGCGATCAGCTCCACATAAGCCCCGCGGTCCGCAGCGGCCCCAACAAGCCCGGGAGCCCTGTGCAGGAAGGGCTGCATTGCGTTGAAAAGGTGGGTCACATG
>OMSM01000405.1 GCA_900313745.1 uncultured Lachnospiraceae bacterium | reverse complement strand
CTTAACCTCTCCCGCATAAAGCTGTACTCCGCCTGGTCGCCGCGGATAAATGGAAAAAGCGTCTTTAAGTCCGCACGCACCTTCGCCGGGCACCGGATTATCCTGCGGCCGGCCCTTCCCCTCTCCGCGATGCCCAGGACCAGTCCCGCTGCCTGGTCGAAACGCTTTCCCAGGAAGGAGAGTTCCTCCGACTGCGGGGACGGGCTCACCCTTCGGGAAAGAAGCAAAAGGGCCAGGATCGCTGCAAGAATTGCTCCGGTGAGATAAACCATGAATGAATAAACTCCTCTAAGTGGCAGAACATACGCATGGCGGCATTTCCGGATCCGCTGCCCCGCGCAGGCAGCGCCCTGCCTTATCCCTTCAGATCTCGATGTCCAGGATGCGCCTGGACAGCAGATACGCGGCAAGATACAGTGCGAGGCATCCGGTCATCTCCGCCATGCCGGCCGCGCTTCCGAAAAGCGGCTCGAAGAACCCCGGTGTGGTGACGGAAATGTAGCCTGTGATCAGAAACGGCGCAAAACTCATGATTCTCAGCTCCAGCTGCCTCGAAGCCAGAAGCACGCGGATCTCCTCCTCCGTGTTCATCCTCTCGGTGAGCACAAGCATGGTCCGGGTGAGGATGTCGGTGAGTCCGCCGCTTCCGCGCCTTGCAATGGCAAAGGTGTCCGCGAACTCCCGGATGTCCTCCGACCCGCTCCTTGCCCCGAAGCCTGCCATCAGCTCCTCCAGCGGGATGCCGTTGTCCAGGCCCTTGGTGATCACGGTGAATTCCCGGACAACAGGACTTCCGTCACCGAAAAGAAAGCGCATCTCCTTAAGGCTCTCGCGGACCGCGTTCTCCGGGGAGAAACCCGCCCTCAGGGCGGTGAGCATGCTGTTCACCGCTTCCCTGAACTCCGTCCTTAATCGTCTCGCGGCGGCTGTCCTCCTCTCGCGGAGGCGGTACCTCCGGTAAGGGATGTAAAGGAGGGAGAGCGGGATCGCCGCGAAGACGGACCGGTAGAAGAACCAGGCGAAGAAGAGCACCATCGCCGCGGCCTCCGCGAGGATCCGCGGATCGTCCCGCACGGGCTTAAGCTTCGAAAGGGCATCCTTTGCGCGGGCATGCTTCCGCCCGGTTACTGACGCTTTTCTGCCTTCACCCGCCGTCCCCGGCGTCCGGCGGCCAGCTGACGCCGGAGGAGAGGAGTTTTCCCCTGTCTCCAAGCTCCGCCTCCTTTGCCCAGCTGCCGAGGATCCTTCCGTCCGCATCCGTTCCCTCCTCCCTGAACCTGTAAAGCGTTCTGAGCGCGATCTCCCCGCTCCGCTTTCCCGTCACTTCCTCCACCGTCAGCACTCTCCTGCTCCGGTCCCTGAGCCTGCCGAGATGCACGATGATATCGAGGCCTGCCGCGATCTGGCTCCGTATTGCGCTGACCGGGAGCTCCACGCCGCCCATCAGCACCATGGTCTCCAGCCGGCGGAGCATGTCCTCCGCGGAATTGGCGTGCCCGGTGGACATGCTTCCGTCGTGTCCGGTGTTCATCGCCTGAAGCATGTCTATGGTCTCCGCCCCTCGCACCTCCCCGACGATGATTCGGTCCGGGCGCATCCTCAATGACGCGCGGATCAGGTCCCGGATCGTGATCTCCCCTCCGCCCTCGAGGTTGGCGTCCCGCATCTCCATCCGGACCAGGTTCGGAATCCCGATAAGCTGCAGTTCCGCGCTGTCCTCGATGGTAATCACACGCTCCGTCGCGGGAATGGCCTCGGAGAGCACGTTTAAGAGGGTGGTCTTGCCCGAACCGGTACCTCCGCTGACGAAAATGTTGTATCCCGCCCTGACGAGGCAGCTCAGGAACGCGGCGATCTCGGGGGACACCGAGCCGAAGCGGATCAGTTTTTCCATGGTGATCGGCTCCCTCGGGAAGCGCCGGATGGTCATCACCGGGCCGTTTAATGCGATGGGCGGAAGCACCACGTTCACCCGGGAGCCGTCGGGCAGGCGGCAGTCCACGATAGGGTTGGAGGCGTTGACGATGCGGTCGCAGGCGGAGACGATCTGCTGTATGACGTCCTGAAGCCGGCTTTCCGAGGAAAACCTCCCCGGATAGGGCCGGATCACCCCGCTTCTCTCCACGAACAGGGCATCCCCGCCGTTGACCATGATCTCCGTGATCTCCGGGTCGTCCATGAGCTCCTGCAGCACGTCGAGGCGGCGTATGGAGTAGTAGATGTCCTGTCGGAGCCGCTGCATGTCCGCATAGCCTAAGTCCCCGCTCCTCGCGCCGCGGATTACCTCGGCGTCTATGAGGTCAAGCACTTCGCCGTCGCTGACTTCCCTGGAGAGATCTATCCTCTCCAGGATGGATTTCCTGACGTCCCGGCGGAGCGCGGGGTAGTCCCTGCGGCTCATCCGGCGCGGCCCTCCGTGAGCGATGCCGCAAGGGGCCTCAGGTACGACGCCAGCTCACCCCGCCCGAGCGACCTTACGTCCGCGGGCAGGGACCGGAAGACCGGAAGCTCCAGCAGCACGGTGCGGGCATAAACATCCTCATAGCCCTCCTCCTTAAGCATCTGCCTGTACTCCTTCACCCTGGCCTCCGACACTCTGCAGCCGGAGCGGATAATCGTGATGACCTCGGCGCACTCCCTTAAAATGTCGGGAAGCCCGCCCGCGAGGGGGGTGAGATCCAGCAGGATGAAGTCGTAATCCGTAACCCTGTCGATGGATGCCATAAGGGAGAGCCACTGCGCCGCCGTGACGCTCATCATCTCCGTGAAGGAGCGCATCGGCGGGACGACGTGCACACCGCCCACGTTCTCGGCCATGACGGAGAGCCTGCCCGCCACCTTGCTCCGGTCGCACTCGTTGTAGTAGAGAAGCTCCGCGACCGTCCCCCGGAAAGGCCCGATCTCCTCCTCAAGCCCGCTTACCGCCTCGAAATTCAGGTAGAGCACGCGGCTGCTCCGGGACAAAAGCTGGCCGAGGGTCAGCGCTGCGGTGGTCTGCAGGCAGCGGGTGAGCGGCGTGAAGAAGCCGATGAGTTTTGCCCTGGTCTGCCTCCTTGCAAGGCTCGGCATAATGTCCATGCGCGAACCAAGCGCCTCGTTGCAGAGCTCGCGGACTGCCCCCGCGATGCCCTCCATGGACTGGTATTTTCCCGTGCTCGGCGGGCTGTCCTCCGGGCTTCCCCCACCGGCCTTGAGAATCAGCACCGGGCTGTATCCCGCGGCGGCCGCCTCCTCGGTGTAGGCCTCCTCCGCGATGACGGCGAGCGCTGTCCTTGCGGGGCTGTAGCTGTCGAGGAAGGTCCTGGTGCTGAAGCACACGTCGGTCTCGAAGGGCAGCTCCCGCCCCCTCAGGTACTCCTGGAGATGGAGCGCGTAGCTGCGCTCCGGGTCGACAATTACGATTTTTGCCTGGTCCATAGATCCTCCTGAAAACTTCCCCGGCCCCGCAAGGACGGCAGCGCAGGACAGGGTGCGTGATGAGATTGAGTTTGCGGTCAGCACAGGGCCAGATACGCGATAAGCACCGACGGCGCGAAGGGAATGCGGATTCCTCTTCGCCTCTCGGAAACAAGAGCGAGCACGGCGAAGGCGGCGGCAATTACAAACGAAGATACGACCAGCCTGAGGAACCCTTCGGCCGGAAGGAAAAGGGACGCCGTAAGAAGAAGCTTGACGTCACCCGCACCGACCGCCCGGATGAGATAGCAGGCAAGGAGCGCAAGGACGGCAGCCGCGCCGGTT
>OMSM01000110.1 GCA_900313745.1 uncultured Lachnospiraceae bacterium | reverse complement strand
TACAACATGCTGGGGATGCAGAGCACAAGGCAGTTCGCCCAGGCGATGATGATCGGCATCGTGCTTGTATTCGCCGTCAAGAACATCTTCCTCTTCATCGAGAACAAGGCGCTCCTGAAGTTCATCTACACCAACCAGTTCGCGACGTCGAACCGGATGATGATCAACTTCATGAAGCGGCCCTACGAGTATTATCTCAACGCCGACACTTCCATTATCCAGAGAAACATCACTTCCGACATCAACAACGTCTATGCCCTGGTGCTCACCATACTTCAGCTGATCTCCGAGATCATCGTGTTCGTCTGCCTCGTCGGCGTGCTTCTCGCGGTGGATGCGCAGATGATCCTGACCATAGCCGCACTGCTCGTCGTCGTGCTCGCCGTGATCAAGTGGGTGATCAAGCCCGTGATGACGAAGGCGGGGCAGGACAACCAGGACTACTACAGCGGCCTGTACAAGTGGATAGACCAGTCCGTCATGGGCATCAAGGAGATCAAGGTAGCCGCAAAGGAAAACTATTTCATCACCGAGTACGCGAAGTGCGGGGCGGGCTATGTGAATGCGGTGCAGAAGTACAACCTCTTCAACGCGACGCCGAGGCTGCTGATCGAGACCGTGACCATAGCCGGGCTGGTGTTCTACATGCTGATCCAGATCGGAACCTACGGCGTGGATCCCTCGGCGCTGATGTCGCAGCTGTCGGTATTCGCCGCTGCTGCCGCGAGGCTTCTGCCCTCGGCCAACCGCATCAACAATTACCTGACAAGCATCGCCTACTTCGAGCCCTTCCTCAATAATGTGAGCGACAACCTGCAGCAGGATATCCACGACTCCTCCATCGACTACGACGCGGAAACCTATAAGGCCAGCGTCACGGCAGAGAAACTCCCCGTTACGAAGAGCATCGCGGTCCGGGATATTACCTACCATTACCCCGGATCGGAGGCGTATATTTTCAAGAACGCGTCTGCCGAGTTCCCCGTCGGGCGGTCCATCGGCATCGTGGGTTCCTCCGGCGCGGGCAAGACCACCATCGTGGACATCATGCTCGGGCTGCTTAAGCCGGAGGGAGGGGAGATCCTCGCTGACGGCGTAAACGTCATGGACCACTACCAGGGGTGGCTTAAGAATATCGGATACATTCCCCAGACGATCTTCATGCTGGACACCACGATCCGGAGGAATGTCGCCTTCGGCGTTCCGGACGGGGAGATTGACGACGCGAAGGTCTGGGCGGCTCTCAGGGAGGCCAGGCTGGACGAGCATGTGAAGTCCCTTCCCGAGGGTCTGGACACGGAGATCGGAGAGCGGGGAATCCGCCTGTCCGGAGGGCAGAGGCAGCGCATCGGCATCGCGAGAGCGCTGTTCGAGGATCCGGAGGTGCTGATTCTCGACGAGGCCACCTCGGCGCTGGACGGGGAGACCGAGGCGGCGATCATGGAGTCCATTAATCTCCTGCACGGGAGGAAGACGCTGATCATTATCGCTCACAGGCTTCAGACCATAGAGAAGTGCGATATTGTGTACCGGGTGAAGGACGAGAAGATCGTTCCGGAGAGAGAAGAGAGCAATGCCTGAGCGGGATAACGGAATCACGGCAAACGGCATAGCGGAAGAACTGCCCGGGCAGCGGGCGGAGGCGGCAGGGGACAGGGCGCCCCGGGCGGCCTCCTTTGAGTTAATGCGCATTGTGCTGATGCTCATGATCGTCACGCTGCACTACCTTTACCAGGGAGGATTCCTTCTGGGAGGGAGCAGCCCGGATGATGCGGCCTCCCACATCGGAAACGCGGCGGAGTCGCTCTGCATCGGCGCGGTCAACACCTTCGTGCTGCTCAGCGGCTACTTCCTCTCCTGCAAGAAGGCGGACTTAAGGAGGGCGGGGCGCTTCTATCTCACGGTGTGGACCTACTCCACGGCGGTTCCGCTGATTCTCGGAATTCTCGGCGTGCCCGTGCTGGAGGAGGGGATCTACAGCGCGGCAAGGTACGTCCTCCCGGTGCTCTCCGAGCACTACTGGTTTGCATCGGCCTACTTCATTCTGCTTGTCCTCTCGCCTCTTCTCAACGCGGCGATGGACAGGGCGGACCGGAAGACCCTGATCGGGACGACAGCAGCACTGCTCGTGCTTTTCTCCGCGGTGAAGAGCGTCTGCCCCGTCAGGCTCCCACTGGACAGATTCGGCTATGATTTCGGCTGGTTTATCGTCCTTTATCTCACCGGCGGGCTGATCCGGCGCTATCCGGATCTGGTGCCGGGCGGAAGGCGCACCGCCCTGGGGATTTATTTCGGGAGCGGAGCGGGAATCGCCGTGCTCGGGGAGCTGCTTTACCTGATCCATGAGAAGACGGGGGCGCTGGACTACTATATGAACGTCCCCTTCCACTATAACTTCATCCTGGCCTATACCGAGGCGGTGGGGCTGTTCCTCGTGTTCCGCGGCCTGGAGATTCCCGAAGGGAGGACGGCCCGGACGGCGAGGCGGATCGGACCTCTGGTCTTCGGGGTTTATCTCCTCCACGCGGGAAGTGTCCTCTTTGACCGCTGGTATCCGGCACTCTGCTCTGTGATCGGAAAGGCGCCGAGGAGCCCGCTGTTCCTTCTTCATCTTGCGGCAGGCGTACTTATTGTTTTCGCGGCGGGCATCGCCGCGGAGTCTTTCCGGAGGAAGCTTTTTGCCCGGGGCGGGACGCGCCTGCTCTTTCCGGCGGTGCTGCTTCTCTGGCCGCTCACAGGGACCGCCCAGGGCGTGAATCTCGCCGATCCGACCTACAGCCTGACCAATTACCTTTATCCCCGCACCGGGGGATCCTGGTTCTACGCGAC
>OMSM01000134.1 GCA_900313745.1 uncultured Lachnospiraceae bacterium | reverse complement strand
TTATTGATGAACAAAAGCCGTTTACTGTTTTGGTTTGCAGCATTTCTTCTGGCGGCAGCCGTCGTTTTCGGGCGGGGTGTGCCTCTTCGCGCATTCGCGGCGGAGACTGGTGCCGTGTCGGAGGAAGAGGCAGGTATGACCGGGGAATCCGGGGAGAATCCGTGCAGTCCCGCCGGAGATGCGCAGATTCCGGGGATGGAGGAATCCCCGGAACCGGGAGAATCTGCTCAGGAGGAAGGAGAACAGGTGACGGCCGAAGCGGCCGGGAACCCGGAACTGCCCGCGGATACGGGGGAGGAAAACAGCGGGGGACAGCCCGCCGGAGCGGAGTCCGCCGGGAGCGGGGAACAGCCCATGGGAGCGGAGACTGCCGGTGCCGGAGAACAGCCGGGAGAGACCGGGGCGTCAGGTGATCCGGAACAGCCCGCGGACGGAGCGCTTCCCGGAAACCCGGAGATTCCCGGGAGTCCGGAGATTTCCGGGGAACCAGGGCAGGCCCTGACTCCGGAGCTGCCCGGGGAACAAGGGCAGGCCCTGACTCCGGAGCTGCCCGGAGATACAGGACAGGCCGCAGATCCGGAGCAGTCCGGGGAAATACAGCAGTCCGGAGATCTGCCGCAGACTGACGGCACAGAAGAAACGGAAGCGGAAGAGGCAGCGGAGACGGAAAGCAGCGACGGGGAGCAGGCGGAGGAGCTGAAGGAATCCACAGGGGAGGAACTGCCCGAAGATGCCGGGAGCGGAGCGGTCCTGTTATCCCGGGGAAGGCTCTCTCTCGATCAGGTAACCCCTGCCGGAGACAGTGCGGGGCAGATGGTCACGGTGACCGTGGAAGGCGTGGAGGGCAGAAGCGGGATCACCATCCCCCTGGGGGTGTTCGGAGAACTGGGTCTGGCGGCGGCTGTCGCGGGATATGAATTCACAGGGGCATTTGTCGACGGGGTAGAAGTCCGGGCGATATTTTATGACGGGAATACAGGCTACTACTACGTAACACTGGTCCCGGACGCGGTGACGGGAATCGTGGTGAGCCCGGAGGAGGTCGTTCTCCGGTATCGGCGGGAGGTGCAGTACCTGGGCGTGAGTTTTGTTCTGAAGGACTGTACGTCCGGGGAGGAGCTCGATGCGGCCGGAAGGGTGGAATTTACCGGGGCCAGACAGTTCAGAAACGGTGAGGACTACAGCTTCGGACTTGGTGCGGAGAAAGGATACGTCATCCGGGAGGTGAGCTATACCGCCGGCGAAGAGAGCGGGACGCTCTATTCGGGTGAGGGCATGGCACAGGCGGAAATCTTTGTTATTTCCGGGGCAGCCGGCCCGGTGACCATAACCGCGCTGACGGATGAGACCACATCCTATCAGGTAAGCTTCCATGGTTCCAATACTACCTTCAAGTACGGAGGAGAATCTTTTCCGGGCTACAGCGGCTCAAAGCACGGAATCACCACGCGCAGGGAATACCAGCCGCAGGACCAGCTGGTGCTGACCATTGTCGGCAACGCGGAGTGGAACAATCTGGGAAAGTACATGAACAAGCTGACAATCAGTGTGGACGGGGAATCCTTTACCGCGGGAATACCGGACCTTACCGGTGAGGAAAACTCCGTCACAACGGCGCTGTCGCATCCTCTCTCCGTGAGGGTGACAAAACTCTCCTCCGGTACGGGAAGCGCACCCAAGGCGTCGTACAGCGTGATCCTGTCCGCAGAGGCGCCGTACCAGGTCAGGGGAAGCCTTGATTTCGAGGGCAATTTCAAGGATATCGGGCGGAGCGAGGTCTGGGTGAAACGCCTGGACGGAACCGATCCCGTGGCATATTACGCCTACCGGCCTTATCCGCTGGACGGCGGCGAGGCCCGCTACTACCTTGTGGATGAGGAGACCGAGACGCCGGGAAATGATCAGTACATGAGACTTGATCCGACGAATTACAGCTTTTTCTCCAGGCATAATACCCTGGATAAGAAGTCCTGGTATTTCTTCAGGACGAAGGACGGATACTCCCCGGATGATCTCCGCGTCGAGGTCCGGAACTATCACGGCGACGGCACTTATGTCACACTGCGCAATTCTGTCATGTCCGCTCTCCCCACCATAACTGGGTCGGCGGGGTCAATCGGGCAGCAGAACGCCAGGAAACTGACTTCGCTGGGATATAAATACTGCTTCTCCCTGCCCGGAGGAACATCGGGAGCAGCGCTTGAGGATGTCAGGATCTTTGTCAGTGATGAATCGGAGAGAAGTATCCGGATCATGTATGACACCGCCGGCGGAACCGCGGACGGCGAGACGGTTTTCATGACGGATGACCGAAGCCTCGCGGAAGGCGATTTCCATCTCTTAAGCGACAGGATACCGGCACGTGAGGGGTATGTGTTCGGCGGCTGGACTTATGAGAACACATCCGGCCTCCCCGGGGAGATTCTGACCGTCACCGGGAGCATGATCGACAATGCGGAAAGAGACGGGAACGGAGATAAATACTATGTGCTTCATGCGCTCTGGATCCCGGAGAACGAGGCGGTGGATGCCCCCTATACGCTTAAGGTCTATTTCAGGAACGCAATGGGGATTTACGAGGACGGCACAGGCGGTACCGGTGACAGCCCTGCCCTGGTCATCCGGACCGGCAGGGGAGTTATAGGAAGGGCGGTGCATGTGGATACCGCGGCTCTCGAGCAGCGCTTTGCTGCCGGATATCCTGAGGGATGGGCGGACAGATACCGCCTTTACCGGATCGACAACAGCGAGCGGGTAAGAGCTGACGGCAGTGCGGTGGTAAGGGTCTATTACAGTGACTCCTCCTTAAGGCTCACGGTGCGGCACCGTACGGAGGGAAACATGGCGGACGGACGGGAGGTGTTTACCTACACCATCCGCCTTGTGAACTCCGGCGGCGCGGCGCCGGCCGCAGAGGGGCTGCCTGCCATGACCGGAGGACAGGAGGTGATTATTCCTCTGTCCGGCGGAGCAGGACAGTTCGGGCTTTCCGGTGAGAGCAGCATGGAAATCACGGTTCCCGGAGGCTGTACGGCGGAGGTCGCCCTGCTGATGAGCGATGCCCAGCAGAGTGCCGGATACCAGGGAGAGGTGATCTCTCCGACGGGGGCGGAGACGGATCAGGGTGCGCTTAAGGTGACAGCGGCAATGAGCAGGGATCATGAGGCGCAGTTCACGATGCGGAGAGAGATCAGTGCGGTTCCGACCGGTATTACAGGCGACCGGGGAATGTGGCTTGCCGCTGCGGGGATTTCTCTTCTCGCTGGCCTGTTCCTCATCACGGGCAGC
>OMSM01000340.1 GCA_900313745.1 uncultured Lachnospiraceae bacterium | reverse complement strand
TTGCTCACGCCGGAGATGCCGAGGAGGCCGCCTTTCTTGTCGATGCCCTTCATGATCTCGTCCAGCTCCATGCCCTGGGAGAGCAGGTAGGGGATGATATAGGCATCGATGTCGCCGGAGCGATTGGCGTGAGGGATGCCGGTCTGGAGCGAGAAGCCGAAGGAGGTGTCCGCGGACTTCCCATCCTGGATAGCGCAGATGGAGCCGCTGCCGCCCATGTGGCAGGAGACCAGTTTGAAGTGCTCGCCGGCCCGCGCCCGGATCTGCCGCGCGATATAGCCGTGGGAGGCCCCGTGGTAGCCGAGGCGGCAGATGCCGTACTGCTCATACCACTCATAGGGCAGGGCATAGATGCGGCGTGAGAGCGGAATGGTAGTGTGGAAGGCGGTTTCAAAGCAACCTACCATAAGGCGGTCCGGCAGAATGCTGCGAAAAACCCGGATGGCCTGGATATAGGGCGGATTGTGCGCAGGGGCGACGTCGACATAGGCCTCCATGGCCACGATGACCTCATCCGTAAGCTCATGGACGCCATAATACCCTTTGGCCAGAACGGTCTTGAAACCGATGGCCTCCAATTGTTCGATTGAATCCAGTGCGCCGGAGCCCTCGCCGAGCAGATACTTCAGAAAGAGCCGGATTCCCGCGGCGTAATCAGGGACGGAAATCCCCTCCAGCTTTTCGGAAAAACCGTTTTGGTTGTTCCGATAGGAGAAGATCGCATCCTCGCGCCCGACGCGTTCCGTTCTCGCCTCGACGAGGATCTCCGGAGACGGCATGTTGAAGAGTTTGTACTTCAGGGAAGTACTGCCTACGTTGCAGACCAGGATCAGCATGGTAATTGTCCCTCCGAATCGGTTACTGCTTCTGGAAGAAGGTGTTGTCGGCGGAGGCGTCGGAGCGGAACTCCGTCCAGTAAACGCCGTAGAGGCCGCTGTCAATATAGGCCAGGGTTCCGGAGCCGTTCCGGAAGATGATTCTGGAGGTGTTGTTGGCCATGTCATAATACGTCATGATTGCGTCATTGTAGGAGAGGATGCCGGTGTCGCCGAAAGTCCCGCTGAAGGTCCATTCCGTATACGCAGAAGCGCCGTCGGCCCATCTAACATGGACATTATAAAGAGATGGAGAACCGGTTATCTCCATCGTGCCGCGTCCGGTAGTACCTTCGACATAGGTTCCGGTGTAACCCGAAGACGTGTTCTGTGGCACAATGACAGTACCAGCGGGCTGGGTCTGGGCTGTATCGGTGTTCTGAGCAGCGGGAGCGCCCGAGACCGTGATCATCGCGGCGTCGGTGTTGACGGAACCCACATTGTTCCGGAACGAGCAGTACACTTTCCAGCCGTTCAAGTCGGTGGGGATGTTCTGCATCTGCATCGTGCTCTGGTCTCCGCCGATGATCTTCAGCCCCTGGAAGACTGCCGCAGCGTCGGTATAGGCGAGGTCGCGGGTGCCGTCCGGACTCACAAAGTGCCAGACCGCCCAGATGGCATCCTGATACTTGGCTATGAACCAGGCGCTTCCGCCGGCCTGTACGGTTTCATCTGAGGGGCTCTTGGTGACCTTCGGGAGAGCGGCCGCAGTGTCTGTGGCGGAACCACCGATCACGGTGATGATGGCCCGGTCGGTGTTCACGGAGCCAAAATCATTACTGTACCGGCAGTAGACCATCCAGCCGTTGAGAGCCTCGGGGATGTTCTCGAGGGTCATATTATTGGCGAAACCGTTGAAGATTCTCAGCTGCGGAAACTGATTCTCCGCGACAGTGTAATCTATGTCTTGCGTGCCATCCGGACTGACAAAATGCCATTCCGCCCATTTGGCATTCTGATATCTGGATACAAAAGAAGCACTGCCGCCAGCCTGTACGGTTTCATCTGAGGGGCTCTTGGTGACTCTTGGAGCACCATTCTTCTCAGGAACAGCAGGTGATGCAGTAAGTATGATGTTGCCGTTGCACTGGATGGAGTCGATATACATCCCGTCATAAGTCCCGTGGTAAGTCCAGATTACTTCGATCGGGATGTTCCGAGTCTCACCACGAGAAAGATTCACGGTTACGGTGTGCGAGTTTATCTTCGTGGAGACTAGTTGGGTGGTCTTCGGAATTTCGATCGCAGGAGAGCCAAGGGAGACATACTGTCCGTCGAAAGAGATT
>OMSM01000112.1 GCA_900313745.1 uncultured Lachnospiraceae bacterium | reverse complement strand
GTGGTGGCGGTGCCCATGTCAATGATGATGGCAGGCAGCGGATAGTCCTCCTTGGCGGCGACCGCGGTGGCGACAAGGTCCGCGGCTATGCTCGCGGGATCATCCAGGCCGATATCCAGCCCGGTGCGGATGCCTACGCCGACGACGAGTGCCTCGACGCCGCCGGTCATGAGACGTACGGCCTCCTTAAGGGTGTTCGTGACCGTGGGAACCACCGAGGAGATGATTGCGCCCTTAATATCGCTCATCTTAATGCCGGAGAGCTCCAGGATGCGGGACATGCTGGCGGCGTATTCAAATTCCGTCTGCCGGGGATTGGTTTCCATCCGGAGAACCGGAGCGATTGTTCCGTCGCTGTTTATGCAGCCTAAGACGGTGTGGGTATTGCCGGTATCAATTGCGAGGATCATCACTTGCCTCCTTCCTGAAGCGGAGTGTTATTACTGGTAAGTATAGCACGGTCCGGTCATTGCGAATGCCGCGGCGATAGAGTAATATAGTAAAGGCAAGCGCGCCGTTACCAGGCGCGCGTTTTGTTTTTTCACATCACAGGGGAAGAGGCGCAATGGCTAATATCGGGTTTGATTCCAACAAGTATCTTGAGCTCCAGTCCCAGCACATCAAGGAGCGCATCGCCCAGTATGACAAGCTTTATCTGGAATTCGGCGGTAAGCTGATCGATGACTATCACGCGTCAAGAGTTTTGCCCGGATTCGCCCCGGACAACAAGCTGAAAATGCTGGAGCAGCTGAAGGACCAGGCGGAGATCGTCATCGTCATCAGCGCGGACGCCATCGAGAAGAACAAGATCCGCGGCGACCTCGGCATCACCTACGACGTGGACTGTCTCCGCATCAAGGAGATTTTCGAGCAGCGCGGCTTCTATGTCGGGAGCATCGTGATTACCCACTACGCGGGGCAGCCTGCGGCGGACAAGTTCCGCGCGCGCCTTAAGGAGCAGGGAATTCCCTCCTATCTCCACTACATTATCGAGGGCTATCCCGGCAATATCCCGCTGATCGTAAGCGACGACGGCTACGGCCGCAACGAGTTCGTGGAGACCACAAGGGAGCTGATCGTCGTCACCGCGCCGGGGCCCGGCAGCGGCAAGCTCGCGACCTGCCTGTCCCAGCTCTACCATGAGCACAAGCGGGGCGTGAAGGCGGGCTACGCCAAGTTCGAGACCTTCCCGATCTGGAACCTTCCGCTGCGCCATCCCGTGAATCTCGCCTACGAGGCGGCGACGGCCGATCTGGACGACGTCAACATGATCGACCCCTTCCACCTGGACGCCTACGGCGAGACCACGGTGAACTACAACCGCGACGTCGAGGTTTTCCCGGTCGTATCCGCGATTCTTGCGCAGATCGCCGGGGTATGCCCCTACAAGTCGCCCACGGACATGGGCGTGAACATGGCGGGCTTCGCGATCACGGACGACGAGGCATGCCGCGAGGCTTCGAGGCAGGAGATCGTGCGGCGCTATTTCAAGTCCGCCTGTGAGGTGAAGAAGGGCAATTCGCTGCCCTCGGAGATCTATAAGCAGGAGCTTCTTATGAACCAGGCCGGCGTGAAGCCGGAGGACCGCGCCGTAGTCGGCGCGGCGCTTAAGCGCGAGGAGGAGACCGGCCATCCCGCAGCGGCGATCGCCCTCCCGGAGGGCATGCTCGGCGAGGGCTCGCCTGCCCGCGTGATCACCGGCAAAACCTCAGACCTCCTTGGCGCTGCTTCCGCCGCCCTTATGAATACCATCAAGGTGCTTGCCGGCCTGCCGGACGACGAGCTGCTCATCAGCGAGGAGTCCATCGTCCCGATCCAGACCCTCAAGACCGCATACCTCGGCGGCCACAACCCGAGGCTTCACACGGATGAGATCCTGATCGCGCTCTCCTCGAGCGCGTCCCGCAATCCGCACGCCCAGGCGGCCCTGGAGCAGCTCCCGAGACTCCGCGGTCTCGACGCCCACTCCTCGGTGATCCTCTCCGACGTGGACGAGAGCATCTACCGCAGGCTTGGCATGCAGCTCACCTGCAGCCCGGTGTACGAGATCAAGAATTCCGGGCAGTAATGCCTATCCTGTCCGCGGCGCCTGCATAGTTCACGTGCGCAACTCCGGCACCGGATCGCGCGCGGCGAGCTCCGTGCGGTACATCTCGATATATTCCGAAGGAGATACGCCGTATTCCTTCCGGAATGCCCGGTAAAAACTGGAATAATCCGCAAACCCTGCGTCACGCATCGCTTCGCTGACCGCAGCCCCGCCCTTTAAAGCGTCGGCTGTGGCGGCGAGGCGTTTTTTGATGATGTACTGGTGGACGGAAAGACCTACATTCTCCGTGAAAAGGTGGGCGATGGTGTATTTGTTCAGGAAGAACTCCTGTGACAGCCTCTCCAGGCTTAAGTCCTCCGTGAGGTTGCGGTCGATGAAGGCTGTGATTGCCTCATAGTGCCTGGCATTTTCGCGGACCGCGCCGCGGCTTCTGTCGTGGATCAGCCGGCTTAAGTGGAGCAGGAGATCCGCGACCAGGAAGGAGAGCAGCGT
>OMSM01000116.1 GCA_900313745.1 uncultured Lachnospiraceae bacterium | reverse complement strand
CCAGCTCCTCCCGGACATCCTCCGAGACCAGCTCCTTTACGGAAGGCGGAACGGCGGAGTGCAGCTGTCTTCTTACCCTGTCATAGATTCCCTTCTCCGAGAGAAGGTTGACACCCGACTCCGCGTACCAGTACCTGCCGCCGGCATCCTTGAGCCAGTATCCTCCCTCCGCCGGCCGGATCTCGGCAATCGCCGAGCGGGAAGGCACCGTATGCCGGACCGTCTGCGTCATGTCCCCCGTCTCCGGATCCACGGCAAGTTCGGCGAAGCTTCCGTCCGCGCAGCCGGCCAGGACATAGAATGCATTCTTATTGCAGATGGAATTTGCCTCCACATACAGGATTCCCGTGACCGTGGGAACGCCCGCGGTGAGGAAGGGCTCGGACGGATAATACTGGTACTCCTCCGGCAGGAAACCCACGTCCTCTTCAGAATAATGCCCGCTGTAATTATGCAGGACCAGCGCCGGATCCAGCACCACGGTGCTCTTCTCCGGCCGGCCCCCTTCGCCGGCGGCAAGCATCATCGTAAGGACCATCAGGCCGTTGTCCCTGATCTCCGCCTCCGATACGCCAAGCCCGCCGGCCGCAGTGAGATCCGCCTTTGCTGTCCTGCCGTTTATAACCTCTCCGGCCTCCGCATCCTCCGGGAGCCCGGTTCTCTTTAAGATTTTCCGGACCGGCACCATGCTGTAGGAAAGGCTGTTCTCCATAACCAGTACGCCGTCCGCCGCGAGTATCCCGGTGAGCGCGTGGAAGTCGGAGAGAACGTCCCCGTAATCAAAACTTTCGTCCAGGTCATAGAGACCGGTTCCCATGTTGCGCTCGTGGTACACCGCCGTACCGCTGTCCGCAAACTTCAGGGCGAGAGGCTGCGGAAGGAGAAGCCCTGTCCGCTCCTCCCCTCCGGAGGACACCCTCCACACCTGCCCGTCCTTGTCGGTGAGGATAAGCTCCCCTTCCCGGAGGTCACAGACGGCCGTCTCCGACAGGGTGATCTCCCGTTCCGTCACCGTCGGGCGTTCCCCGTCCCAGAGCGCGGTCTGCAGCTTGTGATCCTTAACCTCCGCAAGGAAGGCTGTCCCGTCGGGCAAAACTTCCGCAGCGAGTATCCGAGTGTTCTCCGGGCGGATAATCCCCGCGGCCGTAAGTGAGTCGCCGACGACGAGGAACCGCTCCGCGGTTTCCCTGTCGCGGATCACGAGACAGCTGCCCCTGAGGGATAGGGACGCATCGGACGGCCGGACCTCCGATACCGCGCCCGCTCTCGTCCAGGAGGCCTGATCCCCGCCGCAAAGCCAGATTCCGCCCCCAAGATCCAGAGCGGCGATGCCGGGGCCCTCCGCTTCCGGTCTTCCCGCGGAACCGGTCCAGCCGCCCCCTTCAGGGCCTGCTCCCGGCGCGTCCGGGGAGACCGCGATCGCGGCTATCCCCGCGCCGGCGGCAAGTTTTGCCTCACGGACCGTCTTCCCGGTCCAGGTGTCCAGCGTCAGGATTCGCCCGTCCGAAGTGCCGGCCAGGAGATACCGGTCTCCCCCGGGAATCGCGGCAGCGGTGAGTTCCCGGTCCGCACCGAACTTTGCGGCAGGCGTGTTCGGCCATACCTTGTCCAGGCTTCGGACGAGCTGCTCATATGCCGTCTTTTTAGAGGCTGCGTTCGTGAAGGGATTCGTCAGCGCTTCGGTCATGCGAATCGCGTTTTCTATGGTGTCTGAGGCTCCGGAGTCCACCGACAGCGCGATATTTGCGTAGGATGCCCTGTGGTAATACGGCACGAGGAAGCGGTAGAAAAGCACGAAAATGCCTGCGACCAGCGCGAACAGCACACCTCTTCCGGTCCACCTTAGTATCGCCGCAAGGAGCAGCTTCCGCGCATATCTGTCTGAGACGTCGAGGTAATCCAGTATCCCCTCCAGCTGCTTCTTCAGATACGGATCTTCCTCGCCGGAGGCCTTCCGGAGGAATGCCTCACGATAGCGGCGGATCTCCTTCCTGTCTGTAAGGAGATTGCCCTCATAGCCCATGGGCACCCGCTTCTTCCCGCGTCCGCCTGCCGGTTTTCCCGCACCCGCGCCGGTACTGCCCGCAGCGCTGCTTCCGGTTCCCGCACCCGTGCCGCCCGCCGTGATCGACCAGCTGTAGTAGCGGACCATCAGGTGATTCTTCATGGAATAGAACGAGGGGTCCGTCGTCAGGGAGTCCAGGATGTTCTCCCGCATACGCTCATCCGTCCGGATGAAATTGATCTCCTCGATCCTTGGCGGCACCACCCCGGGATCGCTGAAGTCAGCGCTGACAAAAGTGCCGACCGGAATCAGCCGGATATTCTCCGGGAGCGCACGGACATGCTGCTGCCAGCCCTGGTTCGCCGCGGCCTCGTCCGAGAGGAAAATAACGGCGGAATCCGCGGCGATCTCCCTAAGCGCGGTGAATCTCCGCACCGTAAGCCCGCCTGTT
>OMSM01000136.1 GCA_900313745.1 uncultured Lachnospiraceae bacterium | reverse complement strand
TTCTTCACCGCGCTCTCCACCGCGGGCGCGAGAGTCTCATCCTCGTACCAGATCCCGGTGCGGTACTGAATTCCGAAATCCCCGCCCTGGTGGTTAATCTCGGTGGGATCGATGCTCCGGAAGAAGAATTCCAGGAGTCTCTCCGCCGGCATTGCGGCTTCATCGAAAGTGACCTTCACCGTCTCGGCGTGGCCCGCGTCCTTACAGACCTCCTCATAGCTGGGATTCTCCGTAGGGCCGTTGGCGTAGCCCACCTCCGTGCTCACTACTCCATGGCCCTTGAACTGGTCCAGGAACCTCTGGGTTCCCCAGAAGCACCCACCCGCAAGATAAAGTGTTTTCATGCAAACTCTCCCTCTGTCATGACGCCTGACGACTTGTGAGAATACTGCTAAGCTCTCCGGTACGCTGCTTTTCCGGATTTCCTGCCTCTGCGGCAGTACAAGACCGCTTCCAGCGCCTTCCGCCAGCTCTCCTCAGGGCCCGGAGTACGCTGCTTTTCTTACTTTCTAGACTTTGCGGCAGTACAAAGAAGCTTCTTATAGCCTCCCGCCAGCCTCTTCCGCCCTCGGAGTACGCTGCTTTTCCTGCTTTTTCGAACCTGCGGCTGTACTGCATGCTGATCAAGGTCTTTCGAAAACAGGAAAGCAGGAAGATGACATCACATCCGGGCTCATATAAGCAGGAGACAGAGAATGATCTCTGTCTCCTTGCCTGATTTCCCAAGAGCCGGCTATGCTGTGCCGCCCGGCCGTCTCCTCGTCTTCTTTTCGGGCTGTTACCTGCCCAGTGCCTGCTTAAGCACTGCCATCAGGCCTTCCAGCTTGGCGTCGTCCATCATTCCGAAGCTCTTTAAGGACTTGAGCGGCATGAAGCGCATCATCGCCTCCATCATCTTGCCGCCGTCGCCCAGATCCGCGCCTTCGGACATGATCGGGCTCTGCTCGGCCGCCGCTTTCATCATCTGCTGCACGACGGGCGCTGTCGCCGCGTTGGCAAGCAGCTCGCCGATGGTGACGGAGCCGTCGATGCGGAGCGGGACTACCTTCTTCGTCGTGAAGGAGAGCTCGGCGCAGGCCGTGATATTGTCGCTGGCGTCGCCGACCAGGATGCCGTACTTTCCGCTCGGGGCGAACCAGTCGCCAAGCCTCTCCTCGTAGTAGGAAAGGGAGCGGGCGTCCACCGTCATGGTGACGGTCTTCGTCTCACCGGGCTCAAGGGCAACCTTATCGAAGCCCTTCAGCTCCTTCACGGGGCGGTCGGGCGTTCCGTTCAGGTCACTGACATAGAGCTGGACAACCTCCTTGCCCGCGCGGTCGCCGGTATTGGTCACGTCCACGGACACCTCGACGCAGCTGTCGTCATCCATGGAATCCGCGGAAAGGCAGATGTTGTCAATCCTGAAGGTGGTGTAGGACAAGCCGCGGCCGAAAGCCCAGCGCACAGGCATCGCCTTCTTGTCATAGTAGCGATAGCCAACGTACACGCCCTCTGCGTAATTGCAGATCTCAGGGTCGGTGTTGAAATTGAGGTAGCTGGGGTTGTCCTGCACGCGCAGCGGGAAGGTTTCCGCCAGGTGTCCGCAGGGGTTCTTCTCGCCGTAGAGCAGCTCGTCCGTCGCGGTACCGACGCCCTGGCCGCCCAGGTACATCTCGAGGATTGCCGCCACATCGTCCGCCCAGGGAGCCTCGACCGGGCTTCCGTTGTGGAGCACCACCACCGTGTTGGGGTTGGCCGCTGCGACAGCAGCGATGAGCTTGTTCTGGCACTTGGGCATATCCATGTCCGCGCGGTCGTAGCCCTCGGATTCAAAGTTGTCCGGAAGGCCGGCGAAAATCACCGCCACGTCATGAGTCCTGGCTGCTTCCACCGCCTTTGCCAGCTCTTCCTCGTTCTCCTCGTCCTTGTCGAAAGGGAAGCCCTTCACGTAGTCGACGCTGCGGCCTTTGGCCTTCGCCGCTTCCAGTGCCGAGGTGACCTTCGAGCTGTTGATGTGGGAGGAGCCGCCGCCCTGATAGCGCGGCTTTTCCGCATACTCGCCGATGTACACGACGCTCTTGTCCCCTGCGAGGGGCAGCACGCCGTTGTTCTCGAGAAGGACCGCGCACTCCGCCTCGACGGCTGCAGCCTTCTCGTGATCCTTGTCGCGGTCAAAAACAACGCCGCTCACCTTGTTGTCGATGTAGTCGTAGACCACCGTGAGGATGCGCTCCACCGCACGGTCGACGAGCGCCTCGTCAAGGCTTCCGTCCTTCACCGCCGCCACGATCTTCGCATCGTTCTCCGCGGTGTTGCCGGGCATCTCCAGCTCCAGGCCGGCGCGGATGCCCTGTACGCGGTCGTCCACTGCGCCCCAGTCGGTCATGACGTAGCCCTCGAAGCCCCAGTCGTCGCGCAGGACTTTGGTGAGGAGCCATTCGTTATCCGAAGCGTAGGTGCCGTTGATCTTGTTGTAGGAGCACATGACCGTCTTAGGCTGTGCCTTCTTCACCGCCGTCTCGAAGGCGGGGAGATAAATCTCGCGGATAGTGCGCTCGGAAGCCCGGGAGTCGTTGCTCATGCGGAAGTACTCCTGGTTGTTGAGCGCGAAGTGCTTGATGCTGGTGCCGATGTGGCGGCTCTGCACGCCGTTGATGTAGGAAGCGGCCATCTCGCCGGCAAGATAGGGATCCTCGGAGAAGTACTCAAAGTTGCGTCCGCAGAGCGGGCTTCTCTTGATATTGACCGCGGGGCCAAGGACCACGGAGAGGTTCTCTGCCTGGCACTCGTCGCCGATGGTCTCGCCCATCTTTCCGATGAGCTCTTTGTCAAAACTTGCCGCCGTCGCGCAGGCTGCGGGGAAGCAGACCGCAATGATGCTGTCGTTGATTCCAAGATGATCGCCGCCTTCTGCCTGCTTGCGCAGTCCGTGAGGGCCGTCGGACACCATCACCGCAGGGATGCCCAGACGCTCAACGGCCTTTAAGTGCCAGAAGTCGTTGCCGCCGCAGAGGGACGCCTTTTCCTCCAGCGTCATCTCCGCAACCAGTTTTTTGATATCTGTTGCCATGAAAACCTCCTGAAAATAATAACAGGATTCCCGCCGCGTCGGATGCCGCGGAAAAGCCTGCGGGTTGCTCCGCTGCCAGGCTCAGGCAGCCGGAGTATTACTTGTTTAAATTGTACTAATTTATATCGCTTTTTCCAACACCATACCTGTCTCCTCCGCCGAGTAGTATGATTAGCAGCAGAGCAATTGAGTACACACCGGGAAGCAGATGCCCTGTGCTGCAGGAGAACCCCTTATGAATCTCTCCGATCTCACCTACCTTGCCGACACCATAGGAAATCTCTCCGGTATCCCCGTACGCGTCTACGAGGGGCAAAAAGAGGTGTACCGCACGTTTCCCGTTCCTCTTGTCCGCGACCCGATCGCGCTTCATCTGGACCGCATCCTGGCGCTGCCCGGCCATGTGGGCTACTACATGGCGGAGGACTTCAGCTACTACGGCTTTGTCTCCTGCACAGACAGCGGCATCCCCGCCGAATCCGCTCCGGTTGAGCGCCGCCTCGTCATCGGTCCCTCACGGCACTCCCCCTTCACGAAGCAGGCCCTGCACCGGCTCGCCTTTGACCTGGAAATCCCTCCGGAGGACGTAGACAGCTTCGTCTCCGCCATGCGGGCCATCGTCACCATGCCACTGGACAGCATACTCCAGATTCTCTGTACGACGAATTTCGCCCTCAACGGGGAAAAACTCTCCCTCAGCGATCTGCAGCTCTCCCAGGACCTGCAGACCGGGCTGGACGACAGAGCGATCCGGGAGCATACCGCCCGCATCGAGGATATTCCGGAGGTACAGCCGCCCCATAACACCTACAGCACGGAGCT
>OMSM01000079.1 GCA_900313745.1 uncultured Lachnospiraceae bacterium | reverse complement strand
TCGATGCCGTTGTAGGGGATCAGGCGCTCGAGCATCTCCCTGTTGGCGGAGCAGATCGGCCCGTTCACCGCCATGATCTTGTCCAGCGCCTCGACGATGGTCACCTTCTTCCCCTTCATTGCCAGGTCCAGGGCGAGCTCGCATCCCACGAGGCCGGCGCCGACCACGACCACACTGTCGCCGGGATCCTTCGCGCCCGTCAGGACCTCTTCCGCCGCGTAAACCTTGTCATCATCGCCCAGGGAGAAGCGCTTCGGCTTCGATCCTGTCGCGACGATCACCGCGTCAAAGGAAGGATCCTTCGCCAGAGCAGCGTCCGCGGGAGAGGAAAGATGAACTTCTACGCCCAGCCTCTCCATCTCGTTCGCGTACCATTTCGCAAGCGCGAGGTCGTCCTCCTTGAACTTCGGCGCGCCGCCGGGGATGAGATTGCCCCCCAGGTGGTCCGACGCCTCGTAAAGCACCGGCTCGTGCCCGCGCTCCTTAAGTACCCTCGCCGCCTCACAGCCGGCCACGCCGCCGCCGATGACAAGCACCCTTTTCGTTTTCGCCGCGGGCGTCAGCGCCGTGACCCTCTCTCTCGCCGTCTGGGGATTCACCGCGCAGTTGATCAAGGAATACTCCTGGATGCGTCCCATGCAGCCTTCCTGGCAGCTGATGCAGGGGCGGATCTGGGAAGTTTTTCCCGTGCGGATTTTATTGACGATGTCCGGATCCGCAAGGGTGGGACGCCCAAGGCTCACGATGTCGCAGACGCCGCTCTCCACGCACTCCAGCGCCAGATCCGGGTTGTCCACGCGGCCGGCCATGAGCACGGGCACGTCCACGTGCTGTTTGACGATCGCGGCGAACTTCCGGTACGGCGCCTTCTCCATGTACATCGGCGGATGGTTCCACCACCAGGCATCGTAGGTTCCCGCATCCACGTCCAGGGCGTCGTAGCCGTAGGAGACGAGGAGTTTTGCCGCCTCGATTCCCTCCTCGATGTCGCGCCCTTTCTCCTCGAACTCCTCGCCGGGAAGCGCTCCGTCGCGGAAATCCTTCACCATGCTCTTTAAGCTGAAGCGGAGCGACACCGGGAAATCCGGTCCGCAGGTCCTCGCGATCTCCTCGCGGATCTCCCTCGCAAAGCGCAGCCTGTTCTCCAGGGAGCCGCCGTACTCGTCCGTCCTGTGGTTGAAGAAGGAAATCGCGAACTGGTCGATGAGGTAGCCCTCGTGCACCGCGTGGATCTCAATTCCGTCAAAGCCCGCCCTCTTCGCGTTGAACGCGCCTTTGCCAAAACTCTTCACGATGCTGTGGATTTCCTCCACTGTGAGCGCCCTGCAGGTCTTGTCCAGCCAGCGGTGCGGTATTTCGGAGGCGGAAACAGGGGGGAACTCCCCGAGATTGGTGGGGATGGTGACTCTTCCGAAGCCGCCGCTCATCATGAGGAAGATCTTCGCCCCATAGGCGTGGACGCGCTCGGTCATCTCCCGGCTTGTCCGCACGAACTGCACCGGGTTGTAGGTGCTGTTGGGGCAGTTGGGCATGGACTGGGTCTCCACCTCGCAGTCCGAGAAGGTGACGCCCGTGATGATAAGCCCGATTCCGCCCTGTGCCCTGCGGGTGTAATAATCAATTCCCCGCTGGTTCCAGCCGCCCTCGGCATCTCCCATGCCAAGCGGGCCCATCGGTGCCATCGCGTAGCGGTTTTTCAGCGTAAGCTTCCCGATGGAAACCGGCTCAAATAGTTTTCTGTACTTCAAATCTTCATCCTCCTTTCGCCTGATCCGAGTCAGCGCTCTCTTCTTCTGTCATCCCGTTTGCTGAATAATTGAACGCTCTTCTGTCCTGACGTTCCGCTATAATGTTGATTAACGGGTACGGGTGATCCCGGCGCCCGCTTTTCACTGATGCATGGTATCCGTCACACTATTATTTTACTGTATTCCGGAGGTACTATGAACAGCCGAATTATTCGCGATCTTGCCGGCGAGTGGCGCTTTGCCTGCGACCCCACGCGCCAGTCCATCAATCTCTGCGGAGGATGGTACGACTATGAGCTCCCGGAAAGGGTCATCCTTCCCGGAACCACCGCCTCCAACAACAAGGGCGTCCCCTCCACGGTGAAGGATGTGGACCACATGTCCAGCGCCTATCAGTACGTCGGTCCCGCCTGGTATCAGCGCGACATCGAGATCCCTGAGGAGTGGAGGGACAAGCGGTTCGTGCTCTTCCTTGAGCGAACGGCCAGGACCAGGGTCTGGATCGACAGCAGTTTTGCCGGCAGCTCGGACCGCCTGCAGACTCCGCAGCGCTATGACCTCGGGCGTCTCCTTTACCCCGGTAAGCACACCATCTCCATTGAGGTCGACAACGAGGTCCGCCGGCCCGTGCAGTACGCCGCCCACCTCACGAACGGGATCACCGGCCGCCTGCGGCTGGAGGTCATGGACCGGATCTTCATCGACGATATCCGCATCCGCACCGATTATGCCTTAAAGCGCGCCTTCGTGGACGTGACGATAGGGAATGAGTCCGGCCTTCAGGCCGGGGGCCGCTTCCTGTCCCTGACCACCTCGGACGGCTTCCCGGACATCGAGAAATGGGTGGAGTTCCGTCTCGAGGCCGGCGAGAAGCGCAAGGTGATCAGCTACGAGATCGACCTTCGCAACTGCCTCGCGCTGTGGGACGAGTTTTCGCCGAACCTGTATCATGTCCGTCTGTCGCTTTATGCCAAAACTCCCGCGGAAGCGGAGTTTTCCTTCTTCGATTCCGCCGAAGCCGGCTTCGGCGTACGCGATTTCCGCACGAAGGACATGCACTTCGTGATCAACGGCCGGACCGTGTTCCTCCGCGGCGACCTGGCCCACGAGGACCGGTACTCGAAGGAGAAGGACGACCTCGCCATGTGGAAGAAGCTGATGCTCACCTACAAGGAGTACGGCCTCAACCATCTGCGCTTCCACACCAGCTGCCCCACCGAGGCGGCATTTAAGGCGGCGGACGAGCTGGGCCTGTACCTGCAGGTGGAGCTCCCCATCTGGACGGAGATCGCATCCCCGGAGGATCCCGAGTACGAGCCCATGCTGGAACCCATGATGAAGCGCCAGGGTGAGTACCTCTTACGGGAGTACGGAAACCACCCCTCCTTCTGCATGATGACCCTTGGCAACGAACACAGCGGCTACCGCCCGACGCTGGAGCATGTGGTCGCGCATTTGAGAAGTTTTGACCCGACGAGGCTCTACGCCGAGGGCTCCAACAACTTCCTGGAGAAGCCGGTGCAGTCCGTCGCGGACGATTTCTGGGTGACCTTCAAGACGCACGAAGGCTACTACCAGGTCCGCGGCTCATGCTCACACTCCGACGCCCCCATCGGGCCGGTGCAGTCCGAGGCCCCGGGGACGCAGACGGATTTCACCGCGGCGGCGGCATTCTCCACAATTCCGGTGCTCGGACACGAAATCGGCCAGTACGAGACCTCGCCCAACTTCGACGAGATCGACAAGTTCCCGAAGGAGATCATCCCCGGCAACCTGCTCCTGTTTAAGGA
>OMSM01000115.1 GCA_900313745.1 uncultured Lachnospiraceae bacterium | reverse complement strand
TCCGTCACAAGGGAGAGCATCTCCTTCTCCCTTTCGCTCAGAAACCAGCTTCCCGGAACGCTCTCCGCGTCCCTGTCCTCACCCGAGGACCGCCCGAGAATCACAAGCGCCATGTCGGACTCACCGGCCGCTTCCTCCACCAGAGCCCGGTCAAGGGGCATCTCCTCCTGGGAGAAGGGTTCGTTCGCCCAGCCGACTCCGAGGTCGAAAGGATGCTCCTTCACCCACGCGGTGTAGGCATCCAGGAGCTTGCGGTTCAGTTTTGTCCCGCCGTTCTCCAGCCCCTCGACAATGTTCACCACATAAGGGGCATTCACGCGTCCCCCGGAACCGGTGCCGCTCTTGTAATAGTGCAGCTGTATGCGGCCGAACACGGAGACAGTGTCGTCCGGCCTGATCGGAAGAGTTTTTCTCTCATTTCTGAGGAGCACGCAGCCCTCCGCTGCCATCTCGCGGGCTTTCGCCGCGTACTCCGCCCAGTCCATCGTAAATTTCATGCTGTTCTCCCTGAAAATGCGGCCAGATGCTGCCCTGCCGCCGAATTACGCGCCGGCTGCCGCTGCCGTTTGCTGCCGTTGCTTCCGGATGCTGGCGCCGCCCGGCCCTCCCCGGATCCTTCCGTTCAGATCCTGAACCGGTAGCCTACGCCCCAGATCGTCTCGATGTACTGCGGATTGGAGGTGTCGTACTCGATCTTCTCGCGGATCTTCTTGATGTGCACCGTCACCGTCGCGATGTCGCCGATGGAATCCATGTCCCAGATCTCCCGGAAAAGCTCCTCCTTGGAGTAGACATGGTTGGGATGCTCCGCAAGGAAGGTCAGAAGGTCGAATTCCTTGGTGGTGAAATTCTTCTCCGTCCCGTCGATGAACACCCTTCTCGCGGTTTTGTCGATCTTGAGCCCCCGGATTTCGATGACGTCGTTGGCCGGCTGTCCCGCGCCGACGAGGCGCTCATAGCGGGCCATATGGGCTTTCACCCGCGCCACCAGCTCGCTGGGGGAGAAGGGCTTCGTCATATAGTCGTCCGCGCCCAGGCCTAGGCCGCGGATCTTGTCGATGTCATCCTTCCTTGCGCTGACCATGAGGATAGGGATATTCTTGGCCTCGCGGATCCGTCTGCAGACCTCAAAGCCATCTATTCCCGGCAGCATCAGGTCGAGGATCACAAGGTCGAAATCCATCGACATCGCCTTCTCCAGGCCGCTCTCGCCGTCCGCCGCCGTCTCAACCTCGAAGTCGGAGAGCTCCAGGTAATCCTTCTCGAGCTCCGCGATTGCTGTCTCGTCCTCGATGATCAATATGTGCTTCGCCATGACAAAAACTCCTTTCTGACTCAGGCCTCCCCGGAGGTCACGTTTCCGTTGTATTTCTCGCGGTACTTGCGGAGCACGAAATGCATGCAGGTGCCCTCGCCCTCGCGGCTTGTCGCCCAGATATATCCTCCGTGGTCCTCGACGATTTTCTTCACGATGGACAGGCCGATTCCGCTGCCGCCCTGGGCGGAGTTGCGCGACGAATCGGTGCGGTAGAAGCGGTCGAAGATATTGGGGAGGTCTCTCGCCGCGATTCCCTTTCCGTTGTCCTCGATCTCGATGCGGACCGAATCACTCTCGTCAAGTATGCGGATATCAATCCTTCCGCGGTTCTTGTTCATGTACTTGACGCTGTTGCTGATGATGTTGTTCACCACCCGCTTCAGCTGTTCGGGATCCGCGATGATCCTCGTCTCGGGGGACACCATGTTGGTGTAATTCAGCTCGATCCCCCTCGACTCCATGTCCATTCCGATCTCGGTCACGCAGTCGTTGAAGTAGTCCGTCACATTGATCCGGTGAAAATTGTAGGGGATCCTGTCGCTGTCGATGCGCGAGTACAAGGTCAGCTCATTGATGAGCCGGTTCATGTCGTTCGCCTTGTTATAGATGGTCTGGAGATACTTCTGCTGCTTCTCCGGCGTGTTGGCCACGCCGTCGATCAGTCCCTCCGCATAACCCTTGATGGAGGTGATCGGCGTCTTGAGGTCGTGGGCGATGTTGCTTATGAGCTCCCTGTTCTGGTTCTCCTGCAGAAGCTTTTCGTCCGCCGACTCCTTAAGGCGCAGCCTCATATCCTCGTAATTCTGATAAAGATCGCCGATCTCGCCCTTCTCATCTACCGGGAGCATGTAGGTCAGGTTGCCGTCCCTGATCGCCCTCATCGCCGCGCCGAGATGATTAACCGGTACGATAACACTCCTGTTGATCCAGTAGATCAGCGCGATTCCCGTCACCACACAGACGGCGACAACAATCAGGATCAGCGTGATCCCCATGTGCTTCGAGGCCGCGATGTCATTGTAGGCCGCGGCGAACCGGTCCCCGTCCGGGCCGTACACCGGCGGAGCAATCCTCCGGAATATACTAAGGCAGATCGCTCCCAGGACGATCGGCATGATGATCACGATGGAGAATGCGATCATCAGTCTCTTCTTAAAACTCATCTTCTTTTCCTGTTCCTTCTTCCGGCCGGTCCCGGCCTCATCTGTTTATTTTATTTCATCCGGAGTGGATAAACAAGCAAGGCACACGGCGCGCCCGGTTTTAAACCGGCAAGGCACAATGGCGGCGTCCGGTTGACATTTTTGCTCCTTAGTGCGATAAAGGAACTAGAAGCAAACCGGGCAGCATTCGTGCTGTCCGGTATGAATACTTAATCCCTACGAAAAGGAGAATAAAGCTATGAAATTCGTATGTCAGGTCTGCGGATATGTTTATGAAGGCGACGAAGCACCCGAGAAGTGCCCTGTCTGCGGCGCTCCGAAGGAGAAGTTTACCGCTCAGGACGGCGAGCTGGAGTGGGCTGCCGAGCATGTGGTCGGTGTAGCCCAGGGCGCACCCGAGGATATCATCGCGGATCTCCGCGCCAACTTCCAGGGTGAGTGCTCCGAGGTCGGCATGTACCTCGCAATGAGCCGTGTCGCCTACAGAGAGGGCTATCCGGAGATCGGTGAGTACTGGCGCAGGGCTGCCTTCGAGGAGGCAGATCACGCATCCCGCTTCGCCGAGCTTCTGGGCGAGGTTCTGACCGATTCCACAAAGAAGAACCTTGAGATGCGTGTGGAGGCCGAGAACGGGGCAACCGCCGGCAAGACTGACCTCGCGAAGCGCGCAAAGGAACTCGGCCTTGACGCGATCCATGACACCGTACATGAGATGGCGCGCGATGAGGCAAGGCACGGAAAAGCCTTCGCAGGCCTTCTGAAGAGATACTTCGGCTAAACCTGGCACAGGGTGCCAGGGGACGGTTCTCTGGCGAGTTTTCAGAAAACTGACCAGAGAACCGTCCCCTGGTACCTGTGTCCTGCGCCGGTTTTTGGACGTTTGACAACTTTTGCCATGCTTTCTATAATTTAACAAAACGGGCGGAGCAATTAACCTGCTCCGCCTTTTATATTCCGAAAGGAAGGCACACCCATGAGCTTTATCGAACATGTTGAAGCAGTCATTTCCGCCGTTGACGATTTTGTCTGGGGACCGGTCATGCTGGTTCTCCTCGTCGGCACCGGGATCTTCCTCACCTTCCGCCTCCGCTTCCTCACCTGGAGAAACCTCGGTTATGCGCTGAGCAGCGTATTTGGCAGGGATGCCCACAAGAAGCAGGGCGACGGTGACGTCTCTCCTTTCTCCGCACTGATGACGGCTCTCGCCGCGACCATCGGCACCGGCAACATCATCGGCGTTGCAACGGCCATGTTCTCCGGCGGTCCCGGAGCGCTGGTCTGGATGTGGATCTCCGCCCTCTTCGGACTGACCACCAAATTCTCCGAGTG
>OMSM01000122.1 GCA_900313745.1 uncultured Lachnospiraceae bacterium | reverse complement strand
GACTGCACTTCCCCGATATGGGCCTTTCTCAGGAAGAACATACAGATGCGGGACTGGCCGATTCCGCCGCCGATGGTCAGCGGAAGCTCATTGTTAAGCACAGCCTTCTGGAAGGGCAGGTCCGCCCGCTCCGGGCATCCCGCCTTGTCCAGCTGCTCCCTGAGAGAGGTCTCATCGACGCGGATGCCCATGGAGGAAAGCTCGAGGGCAATATCGAGAACAGGGTAATACACAAGGATGTCGGCGTTCAGCGCCCAGTCGTCATAATCGGGCGCCCTTCCGTCGTGGGGCTTGCCGCCGGGCAGCACATCGCCGATCTGCATGATGCAGACGGCTCCCTTGGCCTTGGTGATGTAGCGCTCTCTCTCCTTAGGCGTGCTGTCGGGGAACATTTCCTCCAGCTCCGTCGAGGTGACAAAGAAGATGTCGTGAGGAAGGATCTCCTCAATGTAGTCATAGCAGATCGACATGTATTTCTCGGTCTTGCGCAGCACCCTGTAGACGTCCCGGACGGTGTTCTTCAGGAAATCCAGCGTGCGCTCATCCCGGTCAATGATCTTTTCCCAGTCCCACTGGTCCACGTAGACGGAGTGAATATTGTCGATAACCTCGTCGCGGCGGATAGCGCTCATATCGGTATACAGTCCCTCGCCGTGATGAAATCCGTACTTTTTCAGGGCATAGCGCTTCCACTTCGCCAGCGACTGGACCACCTCGGCCATCCGCCCGTCCTGGTCGGGAATATCAAAGGATACAGGCCGCTCAACACCGTTCAGGTTATCGTTCAGTCCGGACTCCGGAGTCACGAAAAGAGGGGCCGAAACTCTAAGTAGATTCAGCCTCTCCGCGAGAAGGTTCTGGAAGCAGTCCTTCACTGTCTTGATGGCGACCTGAGTCTCATGCAGGCTCAGCGCAGATTCGTAGTGATCAGGTATCGTCAGGTTTCTCATTCTGCACCTCTGTCATTCCTGCAGCGTCGTATTATGCGTCCCGGGGGGATGCAGGCTGCAAAACTCATCATAACTTTTTCCCGCCCCGATAGCAAGTTAAGGTTTACAACGCCAACTTCTTATACTAAGATAACTTTGTGGAAAAAATAACATTCATACTTTCGGCCGGAGGAAAATGATGAAAGTATCCAAGGAAATTCGTCTGAACGCCGAGACTGCCCGTATTTTTGTGGACGCCGCTTCGCGCTGTGATTTCGATATCGATATTGCCAACCGCAATGCAAGAAATTACACGGTGGACGCCAAATCAATGCTGGGCGTGATGGGTCTCGACATGAGCAACCCGATGGTAGTTACCTATGACGGCAACGATGAAGGGTTCGGCAAGGTACTGGAAAGCCTCGCAGAGTAATCTCTCCGGGGAGTCCCGCCGGAGCATCCGGCAGTACTCCGATCCGCCGCACAGCACCCGTAAACAAACCCCCGCAGAGGACTGCGGGGGTTTTTCATATTCTTCCGCATTCCGGCGCCTGAAGGGCGCCGGTCCGGGAATCCTGCCGCAGATGATCAGACAATACCCTGTGCCTTCATCGCGTTCTGTACCTTGAGGAAGCCGGCGATATTCGCTCCTGCGACATAGTTTCCGGCCATGCCGAACTGCTTCGCCGCATCGTCCGCGTTATGGAAGATGTTCACCATAATTCCCTTCAGCCTGCTGTCGACCTCTTCGAAGGTCCAGGACAGGCGCTCGGAGTTCTGGCTCATCTCCAGCGCGGAGGTTGCGACACCGCCCGCGTTGCTTGCCTTGCCGGGAGTGAACAGCATGCCGTTCGCCTGGATATACTGGGTCGCCTCCAGGGTGGTAGGCATGTTCGCGCCCTCGCAAACCGCGATGCAGCCGTTCTCCTTGAGCATCTTCGCGTCCTCGAGCCCAAGCTCGTTCTGGGTCGCGCAGGGCATTGCGATGTCACACTTGGTGCTCCATACGCCCTTGCCCTCGGTGTATACCGCGTCAGGCCTGGCTGCCTTGTACTCAGTGAGCCTTGCGCGCTTCACTTCCTTGACTTCCTTTAACAGGGCAACATCGATTCCGTCGGGGTCATAGATCCAGCCGGTGGAATCCGTGCAGGTAACCACCTTGGCTCCGAGCTGCTCCGCCTTCTCAATCGCGTAGATCGCCACGTTGCCCGCTCCGGACACCGCGACGGTCTTGCCCGCGAGATCCATTCCGTTGCTCTTTAACATCTCCTCGGCGAAATACACAAGGCCGTAGCCGGTAGCCTGGGTGCGCGCGAGCGATCCGCCGTAGGTGAGTCCCTTTCCGGTCAGGACGCCCTCATAGCGCCCGGTAAGCTTCTTGTACTGTCCGTAGAGGTAGCCGATCTCACGGCCGCCGACACCGATATCGCCCGCGGGGACGTCGGTATCCGGTCCGACATGGCGGTAGAGCTCGTTCATGAAGCTCTGGCAGAAGGCCATGACCTCGCGGTCGGACTTGCCCTTCGGGTCGAAGTCGGAGCCGCCCTTGCCGCCGCCGATGGGCAGCCCGGTCAGGCTGTTCTTGAACACCTGTTCAAAGCCGAGGAACTTGATAATGCCCAGGTTGACGGAGGGATGCAGCCGCAGGCCTCCCTTGTACGGCCCGATCGCGCTGTTGAACTGAACCCGGTATCCGGTGTTCACCTGCACCTGGCCCTTGTCATCCACCCACGGAACCCGGAAGATAATCTGACGCTCGGGATTCACGATGCGGTCCAGCACGGCG
>OMSM01000328.1 GCA_900313745.1 uncultured Lachnospiraceae bacterium | reverse complement strand
CTCTTTGCGGATTATGATGCCTGGTACAGGAAGAGCTTCGGAGGGATGAGCCTTGCGCTCGGGGCCGACAGCGGGCGGATGGACGAAATACCCACTCCGGAGAGATTAAAGCGCTTCAGGGAAGGAGAAGAAGATCCGGGACTCTTCGCCCTGTATCTTCATTATGCCCGGTACCTCATCTTCGCTTCCTCCAGAAAGGGCGATCTGCCCGCGAATCTGCAGGGAATCTGGGCAGAGGAGCTGCAGACCCCGTGGAACGGCGACTGGCACTTAAATGCCCAGCAGCAGATCTACTGGCTCGCAGAGCAGGCGGGGCTTCCGGATGCGCATCTGCCTTATCTTGAGCTTACCCGGTCCCTCAGGGAGCCCGGAAGAAAGACCGCGAAGGCCTACTACGGCGCGGGCGGCTGGGTTGTCCACACCATGACCAATCCGTGGGGCTTCACCTCACCCCTGGAGAACGCTGGCTGGGGATCCACGATGACGAGCGGGGCGTGGCTCTGCAGGCACCTCTTCGATCATTACCTCTATACCGGGGACCGCGGGTATCTGGAGGAGTTTTACCCGGTGATGAAGGAAGCGGCGGAGTTCTTCATGGATATGCTGGTGGAGAACGGGAACGGCAGGCTGGTGACCTCTCCCGCGTCCTCTCCGGAGAACTGCTTCGTTGATGAGGAGGGCAGGGTGTGTTCTCTCTCGGAGGGATCGGCCTATGACCAGGAGCTGATCACGGATCTCCTGGAGAACTGCCTTATGGCGGAGCGCACGGTGAAGAACAGGGACAAGGCTTTTGAGGAGAAGATCCGGGATGTGCTCGGCCGGATGGAACCGCTGAAGATCACTTCGGACGGGCGGATTATGGAGTGGGACAAGGAGTACAGGGAGGCGTACCCCTACCACCGCCATCTCTCCAACCTCTGGGGCGTCTGTCCCGGCTTCGGGATCTCCCCGGACAAAACTCCCGAACTTGCCACGGCGGCACTGCGCTCCCTAAGGGCAAGAGGAAAAACCACCGCCGGATGGGCGGTGGCACACAGGGCAGCTGTTGCGGCAAGGCTCAGGGAGGGAGAGATGGTCTACGGATATCTCTCGGACGGACTTCGCTGGGCGGCGGCGGACAATCTGATGAACGAGGCCTGCCACTGCGACGAGGTGGATCCGGATTTCCACCGCCCGGATCTGACGAAGGAGCGCTACCCGTTCCAGATGGACGGCAACGAGGCACTGGGGTCGGTGATCCTGCTTTCGCTGCTTGATGATGAGGTATCGGTGGATGAGAACGGGGAGATGCATCCCGTGCTGACGCTGCTCCCCGCGCTGCCCGCGGCCTGGCCGGAGGGCGTGGTGAAGGGCGTCCGCGCGAGGGGCGTGCTTAAGGCGGATATCGCCTGGGAGAACGGAAAACTTGTCCGGTATGAGCTCTTCGGCGCACCCGGACAGGAGGTGACGCTGAAGTACGGGGGAAAAACCGCGGTAAGAAAACTCGGCGATACCGGAAGACTCGCCGGGAGCGCCGGGGACTTTATCTGACCGGAAGGGGCGGGGGAGCTTTCACCCGGCCGGATGCGCGGCGGACTCAATCTGAATGACGAATTCCTCCGCGCGCTTAAGGTCCTCCTCGTCGGGATGGAGCAGCGCCTCCTCGAAGTTGTCGATGAGGGCGTCCACCTTCTCATAGTTGGTTCTGTCCCGCATGCTCTCGTAGCGGTCGCGTATGGAGAAAGGCATTTTGCCCTGGCACAGGAAGCAGCCGAGGTACTCCGAGTCCTCGGGGATCCAGGCGCTCACTGCGCCGCGGACCGCGTCGTAGTACCCGCCGAGATCGCCCATTCCGCAGGTGCCGAACAGGGCGATACGCTTTCCGGAGAGCTCGGAGAGCAGGTCCATTACCTCGACGCAGCAGGTCCCCCGATTGTTCCAGAAACCGACGTAGACAGTGTCCGCGGTACAGCGGTGGTCGTAGTCGGAAAGGGAGACGAGAGTTTTATCAGGGTCGCTCACCGCGTCATAGATGCGGCGGGCGACTTTTTCCGTGTTTCCGGTTTTGCTTGCGTAAACAACGAGAGTACTCATATTGACCTCCGGTAAATCCCCCCTCAGAGATTATGCCGAACGGCGGTTATGGCCGCTTCCGCCGCGGAATTGCCGCGGCGGATAAGAGACGGCCTGAAATTATAGTCAGCGGTAAATCATCGGTCCGCCGCAGCAGACGGATCCGTTGCAGCAAAGGTTGAGGATGGCGTTGAGGACGCAGAGGCGCACGCACCAGCCGACAGTTCCGCCCGCCGGGGCGGCGTAGGTGTTCTGCCGTTCCGTGTACCAGCCGCTCCCGGACTGGAGACGGGAAAGAAGCATGCGGAAGTTCGTGTTGGAGGGCTCCATCTGTGCCGCGGTCCGGGCATGCTCCAGCGCGATCACGTTGTTGCCCATTCCGGCGTTCGCCATGGCGGAGTAATAGTACCAGATCCCGCGGCGCTGCATGATGGAGGAGAGCACATTGAGCGCTTCCTTGTAGCGCCTGGAGTTAATGTAGTTGCCGGCGGCCTGGTACTTCAGCTGCTCCTCGTCGGAGGTGCCCTGGGCCCTCCCGGTGTAGCCTCCCTGGCCTCCGTAGCCTCCCTGCGAGGAGCCCCAGAAGCTGCCGAAGGTATTCCAGAAATCCGACCAGTCGCTGTAGCCTCCCTGGCCGCCATAGCCTCCCTGGCCTCCGTAGCCTCCCTGGCCGCCGTAGCCTCCCTGCGCACCGGAGGCGCCCTGGCTGCCGTAGCCGGTGCGCCCGCCGTAGCCGGAGGTGCCGTAATCGGAGGAGGCGTAGGGATGCGCCTTCTCGTAGACGATCTGCTGATATGCTGCCTGGACCTCCTTGAACTTCTCCTCGGCCTTGTCCTTGTCGGGGTTGTTGACGTTGGCGTCGGGGTGGTATTTCCGGGAGAGCGCGCGGTAGGCTTTTTTCACTTCTTCGTCCGAGGCTCCGCGCTCTATGCCAAGGACCTTGTAGGGATCAGTCATCGGTTTTTCCTTCCGGGTTTTGCTGTCTGCGGAATCCGGCCCACACGCCGGAGTAGAGGATGTTTCTCAGTATGGACGCGTTCTCGACAACCGGCAGGACCTCGAATGCCCTGCAGCACTCCGCCATCATCATCCGGAGAAGATCTTCGCACTCCCCGTAGAATAAAGCAAGCGGGCTTCCGGGGGCAATGTTTTGTCCGGCCGCATTGCCATAGGCCGGCTTCACAGCTCCGCCCGCAGCGATGTAGCGGGATTTCAACGGGTTGTAGCTTCCGCTCTTCATGTCCTTCTTCAGGTCGTCGACCGCGTCCAGCAGATAGATGAATTTGCCCAGATAAAAACCCATCTGGCGCAGGGGGACGGTCCACTCGTCCTCCTTGTACGCGAAAATCTCCGCCATAATCTGTCCGAAGCATCCGCTCACCTCGTCCAGGTTCTCGCTGTTCTCCTTCTCCAGGGCTCCGAGGCGGGAGAGTCCGTCGCGGATAACCTCCGCCTTCCGGTCAAGCTTCCCGGAAGCTTGTTCGCTCCCTTCCCGCAGAAGGCCGGAGAGGAGGAGTTTGCTTACCTTGTGCTCGTCCGACCAGTCGTCCTGGCTGGAGTAATAGGAGAGGATGAGGTTGACGTCCGCTGCGTAGTCGGTAAAGCGGTTGACCCGCTCCTCATGGAGGCAGAAGGGATGGGCGATGCAGCGGCTTGTCCGCGTCTCTTCTTCGGGCTCGTAGAGCCCGGAGAGAAGCAGGATGAGGAAGGTGGTATCGTAGCTTAAGGTAAACTGTCCGGTCCGCCCGTACTTCTCCTTTAGCCTGCGGCAGAGCCCGCAGTAGTAGGAGCGGTACCGGTCGTATTCCTTGAATTTCAGTTCCTGCTGGTTGACGATGATATAACCGAACATAATTGGACTTGTTTTCCTTCCGGATGTTCATAAGACGGCAAAAGCTCCGGGATTTCCGTCCCGGAAGCTTATAAGGCGGCCTCAGCTGTTCTTCGCGAATTCTCTTCCGCACTTCGGGCAGGTGACCATGATGTGGCCCTTGCCGCGCGGAATGCGGATCTTCTGCCCGCAGGCGGGGCAGCGGTAGATGTGATAGGCCCTGCGCTCCGCAATGGTGCGGGACCACTTCTCCCTTATCCGGTCGAAGCTGCTCTTCGAGAAGACGTTCTTCGGATCTCTGAAGGAACGGGAGATTCCGTTTCTTATCGCGAGATATTTCGCGTTCTCTTTGGTCCGCGCCCCGGTGTTCTTCGAGAACATCCTAAGATAAATAAGGACGAGAAGCACAAGGGCAAGCGTGTTAAAAAGTCTCAGGCGGGTGAATAAGGAGAGGAGAAGAAGAACGATGACGCTCCCCGACATGAAGCGGGAGAGAGAATCGGATCCGTATCTGCCCACCATGAAATTCGCGAAGCGGTAACGCAGATTGCTTAACCAGTTGTTCATTAATAGGTCCTCACTGATGCATAAAAATACGCGGATGCGGTTCAGCCGGAAGCGGCGCACCGGATCCGCACCAAAAAATGCCTTACTTGAATTATTGTACCGCTAACGGACCGCAAAGCGGTGAAGGCGAGCGGAAATTTGTCTAAACAATTCATGAACTGTATACTGTTCACAGAAGTCTGTTCATGCCAGGAGGGAGAGCGTATGAATGTAAGAAAACTGGAAGCTTCGGAGCGGTTCGATTCCCGGGTGATCTCGGCGGTGGCGTTCCACGGGCGCATTGAGGATGAGGATAAGGCGCGGGAGGAGTCCCTTAAGGAAAGTGCGGAGGACTGGGGCGCCTTCAGTGACGACGGCGCGATGATGGCACACATCATCAACAATAAATATGAATCCTTCATCGACGGGACACTGGTGAAGAACGGCGGAATAGGCGCGGTATCGACGATGCCGGAGTATCGAAACAGCGGGGCAGTAAGGGAGATTTTCCGTCACCTTCTTCCTGCGGCAAACACGGACGGTGAGGCGGTTTCCACTCTCTTTCCGTTCAATCACGCGTTTTACCGGAAATTCGGCTATGAGACCGTTCCCTACAGGAATGAGTACTGTTTTGCCCCCTCGGTGCTTGCCGCGGCGGGGTACCGCTTCGACGGGAGAGCCAGGCTCTGGAAGCCGGGAGACTCCGCGGAGGAGTTCACCGGGGTTTACAGCCGCTTCGCGGAGAACTTCTGCCTTATGATGCGCCGCGACGACAAGATGATGACCGGACGCCTCGGCGGAGGTTATTTAAAGGAGAGGAGGTTCGGGTACCTTTTAAGTTCCGGGGAGAGGCCGGTCGCCTATGTCATCTACCAGGACAAGCGCCAGGATTCGCGCTCGCTGCTCTCGGTGGAGGATCTCGCCTTTGACGGGCCGGAGGGGTTTGCGGCGATACTAGGGTTCCTCGCCCGCTTCACCGCGGATTACAACAGTATCCAGCTGATTCTTCCCCGCTGCATCGAGCTCTACTCCGTGATAAAGACTCCCCGGGCCTACGAGATTGAGAAAAAGACGGATCAGTCCTACATGATCCGTGTGATCAGCGTGCCGAAGCTGCTTGCGGCGATAAGGAAGCCGGAGGGAACGGATTTCACGATCCGGGTCACGGGAGATGAGTTTATTCCCGATAACAACGGGACCTTCCGGGTGACCATGGACGGCGCGGAGAGGACTGCGGACGCCCCGGCGGACATGGAGGCGGACATCCGGGCATTAGGGCAGCTCTGCGCGGGTGTCGTAAGCCTGGAGGAAGCCAGGTACAGGGACGACGTGAGGATCTGCGGAAAGGCGGGGATGCTCACCGGAGTTTTCCCGGGGAAACCGCATTTTGTGGAGGATCACTTCTGAGCCCTGCTGTACAAAAAATTTGACAGGTGATATACTAAATGGGCTGTGCCGGATATGCGGCACAGCCTGTCTTTATTTTCTGTGAGGAGGAAAAAGGAAATGAAAAAACTTGGTGTCAGGGAAGTGGTTGCGATCGGTATCGGAACCGCGCTTTTCGTCGTCGTCGGATTTGTCTCCATCCCTCTGGGATTCGTGCCGAATACCGATCTTTATCCGAAGATGGGCATCCTCGGATTCTTTGCTGCACTTTTCGGCCCCGTGGTCGGCCTTGCCATCGGCCTTATCGGCGACCTGATTTCGTCTCTTATCGGCGGCGGCATCTGGTGGAGCTGGCTCATCCCCATGGGCGTTCCCGGACTGTGCATCGGCCTTTTCGCGAGCAAGTATCACATTGAGGACGGCACGTTCGGCACAAAGGAGATCGTGACCTTCAATATCGCACAGGTCATCGGCAATGCGATCGCGTGGATTTTCCTTGCGCCTGTCCTTGATATCATCATCTACGCCGAGCCCGCCAACAAGGTGTTCTTCCAGGGCATCTGGGCATTCATCGGCAATATCATCTGCACGGCCATCATCGGAACCCTCCTGATCCTTGCTTATTCCAAGATCGCGGGCAGGTCCACCGGCCTTAAGAAAGAGGATTAATCCAGGTGCTTCAGCGGCCGCAGGCACCGGCGTAAGGCCGGAGGCCTGCGGCCTGCGCGATACGGTAAGCCATGTGACTTTGTGACCGCGAAGCCGCACGGCTTTATTTTTTGGCAGACAGCCGCTGCTCCAGGAGTTCTGTATGGATCCCATCATTGAGTTCAGGGATTTTACCTTTCAGTACAAATCCCAGACGGAGCCCACGCTCCACAATATAAACCTCTCCATCCTTCCGGGGGAGAAAATACTGATTGCCGGCCCCTCGGGATCAGGCAAGTCGACGCTTGCGCACTGCATCAACGCGCTCATCCCCGCCGCTCATCCCGGAAGCTACACCGGGACGCTTACCGTCGGGGGCGCAGTCCCGAAGGATGCAGGCGTTTTCGGCATGTCCAAGATCGTCGGGACGGTGCTGCAGGATACCAACGGCCAGTTCATCGGGCTCTCCGTCGGGGAGGACCTGGCCTTTGCTCTGGAGAACGACGCGGTCGTCCAGGACGAGATGAAGGCCAGGGTCAGTGAGATCGCGGACATCGTGAATGTGAGAAAGTTCCTGCATCACGCTCCGGATGAGCTCTCCGGCGGGCAGAAGCAGCGTGTCGCGATGGGAGGCGTCCTGGTGGACGACGTGAAGATCCTGCTCTTCGACGAGCCCCTTGCAAACCTTGATCCGGCGACGGGCAAGAAGACCATCGCGCTGATCGATGAGATCATGAAGGCCAAGGATGTCACGGTGATCATCATCGAGCACCGCCTGGAGGATGTGCTCTACAGGGATGTGGACAGGATTGTCGTGGTGAACGACGGAAGGATCGTCGCGGACATGAAGCCGGATGAGCTTCTCTGCACCGATATTCTGAGCGGACAGGGCATCCGTGAGCCGCTCTACGTGACGGCGATGAAATACGCAGGTGCGGACATCACTCCGGAAGACCGGCCGCAGCATATCGAGACCATGGAGGTCGCAAGGCATGCCGGCAAGGTAAGGAAATGGTTTGAGAACGCGCCGGTCCCTGCGCACGTTAACGACCAGGCGCCGGTGCTGGAGGTGAAGGACGTAAGTTTTGCCTACAATGCCGGGGAACCGGTACTGGAGAACGTCTCCCTGACCCTGAGGAAGGGGGAGATGGTCTCCCTCGTCGGAAGAAACGGCGCGGGCAAGTCCACGCTCTCGTCTCTGATCTGCGGCTTCTATAAGCCGGACCGCGGCGAGATGTTCCTGAACGGACAGGATATCTCCCGGCTCTCCATCAAGGAGAGGGGAGAGCATGTGGGATATGTCATGCAGGCGCCCACCCAGATGATCAGCAAACCGATGATCATGGAAGAAGTGGGGCTGGGCCTCCAGGTCCGGGGCGTCCCGGAGGAGGAGATTAAGGAGAGGGCAGGCGAGGTCCTTAAGATCTGCGGGCTTTACCCCTTCCGCAACTGGCCGGTCTCCGCGCTCTCCTACGGGCAGAAGAAGAGGGTGACCATCGCGTCTATCCTCATCATGAATCCGGAGATCATCATCCTGGATGAGCCCACCGCGGGGCAGGACTACCGTCACTATACCGAGATCATGGAGTTCCTCCGGGAGATCAACCGGAAGACGGGGATAACCATCCTGATGATCACCCATGACATGCACCTTATGCTGGAGTACACCGACCGGGCCATCGTCCTTGCGGACGGGAAGATCCTTGCGGATGAGACGCCGGCCCAGGTGCTCACGGACGAGGCACTCTGCGACAGTGCGGACCTGAAGAAGACCTCGCTCTATGATCTGGCCGTGCGCTGCGGAATAGAGGACCCGTCGGAATTCGCGGACCGGTTTATCGCCTATGAGCGCGCGGCGAAGAGAGGAGCCGGAGAGGGGGCAGACAGATGAAAATCCGGACATTTCTGACTTATGAGCCGCAGGACACATGGATTCATGACTTAAGCGGAGTGACCAAGTTCATTTTCTTCATCGCCTGGAGCGTCGTCTGCGGCCTGACCTACGATACGAGGGTGCTGGCCGTCATGATCCTTATCAGCATGTCGGTCCTCTACATGTCGAAGGCCAGGTGGAGCCAGTTCTCCATAGTGGTGAAGGTGCTAGCGATATTCATGGTGCTCAACATCATCACGATCTTCCTGTTCTCCCCATACCAGGGATGCCTGATCTACGGGAGCCGCACGGATATCTGCCACCTCTTCGGCAAATACACTCTCACGAAGGAGCACCTTTTCTACTCCCTGAATATCATGATCAAGTACTTCGCCATCGTCCCGACGGCGTTCATGTTCATGACCTCCACGGCGCCGAACGAGTTTGCTGCCTCCCTGAACAAGATCGGCCTTAGCTACAACATCGCCTACTCCATCTCCCTGGCTCTCCGCTACATCCCTGATCTGCAGGGAGAATTCCGGCGGATCAGGAACGCCCAGGAGGCGAGGGGCATCGAGATGAGCGCCAAGGCAAAACTCATGGACCGCATCAAGCGCATGGCGAGCATTATTTCCCCGCTGCTCTTCACGTCCATGGAGAGAATCGACGTGGTGAGCAACGCCATGGAGCTGAGAGGATTCGGCAAGAAAAAGAAGAGGACCTGGTATGCGGCGAAGCCTCTCAAGCGCAACGACTGGCTTGTTATCGCGTTCACGGTTGTCTTTGCTGCCGCGGCCCTCATCATCACCTATCACGACGGAAACCGGTTCTACAACCCGTTTGTCTGATATTTCCGCAGTACCGCCGACAAGAAAGGCCGGTACCCCGGCGGGGCGGTATTGCGGGAAAGGAACTGCAGTTAATGAAGAATGACATTGTACTTCTGACCGATTTCGGTCTCTCCACAGGGTATGTCGGGGCAATGTACGGGGTGATCCGCTCCGTGGACAGGGAGCTCTCCGTCTTTGACCTCACCCACGAGGTGCGGCCGTTCGATGTGAGGCAGGCCTCGGATCTTCTTGCGTCAACCTGCCGGTTCTGGCCGCAGGGGACGGTTTTCGTCTCCGTGGTCGATCCCGGCGTCGGGACAGCGAGAAGGGCCTCGGTGTGCAGGTTAAGGAGCGGCAGCTTCATCGTGACTCCGGACAACGGGACGCTCACCGGAATGAGGGACGAGATCCTGGAGATCCGGGAGATCGACGAGAGCATAAACCGGAGGCCGGGAAGTGAAAACGAGAGCACCTTCCACGGAAGGGATATCTTTGCCTACTGCGCGGCGCGGCTTGCCTCCGGGATTATCCGCTTCGAAGAGGTGGGAGAGGAGTACGGCACCGGGGAGATCGTGACGATTGAGCGCGCGGTGCCGGAAGTAGGCACGGGGATGGTCCGCTGTGTGATCGGCGGTGCCGAGAGCAACTTCGGAGGGATATCCCTGGAGCTCACTTCGGAGGAGTTTTCCCGTTCCGGAATGGGATACGGGGACATGACCAGGGTGCGGATCACAGGCCCGGACGGGCAGACGGCCTACGACGGCAGGATACTCTGTGCCCCGTCCTTCGGCTTCGTCGGAGACGGCGAACCCGTGCTCTATCACGGGAGCACCGGACCGTACATGTTTATCAGCCTTAACCGGAGAAGTTTTGCCCACACCTATCTTCCGGGGCTCTTCGTGCCCGGCGCGAGGTTCGGTGAGTACGAGGTCACGATCACGAGGGCGGAGAATGCGGGAGAGAGCGGCATTACAGCCGGGGGAGGACAGGAATGAAGACTCCGGAGCATAACACGGTGGAGTGCCCCTCCTGCGGAGCGCATTTTGACAGGTCGCTTCCCGCGTGCCCGTACTGCGGAAGCACGAACCCCGAGGGCGCGGAGAAGGCGTACATGGAGGATCTCGGGGAGATCCGGGAGGACCTCTCCGGCCTTGCGGACACCGGAATCGACACGGCTGCGGTGGAAATCCGCAGGCACGGGAAATTTCTCAGGCGGACACTTATCATCGCGGCTGCCGCTGCCCTCCTTCTCGCCGGGATGTTCTTCTTCACCGAGCACAGATGGGAGAAGAAGGCGGAGGAGGATTTCGTATGGCAGCGGGAGAACTATCCGGTGATGGACGAGCTGTACGAATCGGGCGACTACAGGGCGCTGGCGGAGTTTTACCTGGAGAACGGCGCCGAAGGGAACCCGGTATGGTCCTATTCCCACGCCGGGCTGTGCGAGACGGTGCTGTCGATGGAGCGCCTTGACGATCTCCTTAAGGAGGAGGAGCGCGGGGCTGCCCTGGACAGCAGCGACCTGGAGTGGATCCTTGAGGACGAGCTCACGGTTCTGCTCGCGGAGTACCAGCCTCATATCACGAAAGAGGACCTGGAGTGGATTAAGGAGCGCGCTTCCGCGTACGAGGAGGATTTCCGGACCAGGTTCTCCATGGATGACGAGACCCTGGAGAACTTCAGGAAGTACACGGAGGAGTCCGGGGGATACGTCGACAGGGCGGCGGTAAAGGAATACGTCGGCAATATGGCGAAGAAGTGAGGTTAACGAGATGAAGTGCAGATACTGCGGAGGCCCCCTTAATCTGGAGGATGCCTACTGCCCCCACTGCGGGAAGCCGAATGAGCTCGCGAAGAGGCACATCCGGGACATGCAGCAGTTCAGGGGGGAATTCGAGGAGACAAAGGAGGAGGTAATCCGCCAGACCCGGCGGATCAGCGCTGTTTCCGTCCGGATCGCACTGATTTCGGTGATGATCGTCCTCTCCATCCTCTGTTATATTTTCGGGAGCAACGCGTGGTCCATGATCCGGAACGCGGGGAGGCGGAACTCCCGGGCGAACGCGGAGGAGCATCTCGCCAGGATCGAGGAGATGCTGCAGAACGAGGAGTACCGGGATCTCGCCGCTTACATCGAGTACTGGAACATCGACATCTGGTCCGACGAATACGAGCATATAAGCCGGGTGCTGCAGGCCTCGAGAAGCTATGCCTATGCCTACGATGACATGCTGCGCTTCGCTTTTCCCGGGGAGTACGAGTCCCGGAGCCGGACGATGGAGTCCCTTGGCGGGGATCTCTCCTCGTTCACCGACGTCCTCTCCAGGGAGACTTACGGGGAGTCCGGGGAGGACAAAGCCCGCGAGGATGCCGTGATGGAGAAGATGAGCCGGGATCTGGCGAAATACCTTGTCGCCTGGTGCGGCGTGAGCAGGGAGGACGCAGAGCGCTTCTTCACCCTGACTTCCGCGAGACAGGCGGTTATTCTGGAGGAGGCATGGGAAGATGAGGAAGAATAAGGAGAAGAACAGCGCCGCGGCAGCAGCTGCGCACAAGGGGCTGCTGATTGTTCTCAACATTCTGTCCGCGGCCGCAGCGGTGCACCTGGTGTTCGCCGCCTCATTCATGATCGGGGAGTTCCGGGACGCGAAGAAGACTTATTTCTCGGCGCAGTCCATGAGGTACTACGTGACCGACGGAAGGTACGGCTCACTTGTGTCGCGCTACTACGAGGAGGGCATCGCATGGCGGGGAGCGGAGAAAGACACAGCGGAATATGCCGCGCTGTCGGAGTACATCGATGCCGTATTCCGGTATAAGACATACACCGTCTCGGGCGATTCCGGCCTTGCGGAGAGGGCGGAAGGAAAGATGAAGGAGGCGAAGTCCAGGCTGTCCCTCCTTCTTATGGACACGAAAACGGTTGACCGCGCCGCGGGCCTGGATGGAGAGTAGTTTGAAAAATCGCGCTGAAGCGCCGATTTTTCAAACGGCTGTTTGTGTCGAGCCCAAACAGCCCTTATCGCAGCCGGGAAACTGCATCTGCAGTTTCCCGGCGCGCGCCTCGCTCAAAGAGCTCGGCATGGAGAGTAAGATGATCAGCAATAAGAGCAGACTTCTCAGGCTGTTGAAATACCTCTACCGCAACAGCGACGAGGAGCATATGAAGAGCCGTTTTGACATTGTCGCGGAGCTCTCGGACGAGGAGAGCAGCTACAGCCGCCACACCGTAGCGGACGATATCCGCGCGCTCATCGCCGAGGGGTATGACATCGAGATCAGCCAGGACGGCGGAAACCAGTACTATTACGGCACCAGGGAGTTCGAGCTTCCGGAGCTCAAGCTGCTCATCGACGCGGTCAGCGCGTGCAAATTCATCACGCCCGCCCAGAGCCGCACGCTGATCGGCAAGCTCAACGGTTTTGCAAGTATCTACCAGGCGGGGGAACTCACGAGGCACATCTACATCGCGGATGATGTGAAGCCGACCAACCGGCAGGTATACTATATCGTCAACGACATCAATGACGCTATAAACCGCAGGAAGCGCCTGGAGTTCCTCTATCAGGACTACGACGCGGACAAGAAGAAGGTGCTCCGCCATGGCGGAGAGGTGTACAGCGTAAGCCCCTACGGCCTGGTGTGGGACAGTGACCACTACTATATGGTGGCCTATTCCGAGAGAAGGCAGATGATCAGCCAGTTCCGCGTGGACAGGATGAAATCCGCCTGCATCACCGACAAGGATGCGGTTCCCGCTCCCGAGGACTTCGTGATGAAGGAGTACGTCCAGGAGATGTTCGGGATGTACGGAGGTGAGCCTGTAAGCGTGCGCCTGGAGTGTGACAACGACATGATGAATGCCGTCGTGGACAAGTTCGGGGAGAGCGTGCAGACGCACCGCCACACGGCGGGCACATTCATCGCGGATGTGAAAGTGAAGGATTCCCCCACATTCTACGCGTGGGTGTTCATGTTCGACGGGAAAATAAGAATAGACTCCCCCGGTTCGGTGAGAAGCACCTATCTCGCCATGCTGGAACGGGCGGCAGGAAGTGCCGGAAACCGCTGATTGGTGTACAATTACGGATAGCGAGGATAATGACGATGAGAAGAAAACTGTTTGCGGGACTGCTGATTATTGCGATGCTGGCGCTTGCCGCCTGCGGGAAGGATAAGGACAAAACGGAAGCTTCCGCCACGCCGGTCGTTGTAGTAAGCGACCAGGCAGGTGACCTGGAGGTGCAGGAGGCGATCAATAACGCCGCCGGAACCACCGGGTTCTCCGTGACGGAACAGCCGCTCACCCTGCAGGGAACCCAGGAGGAAACACAGGCCGAACCGGCGCAGGAAGCCCCGGCTGAAGAAGCTCCCGCGGCGGAGCAGCCCGCGGACAGTGAGCCGGAGCCCGCGGCGGAAGAGCCCCAGGCGGTGCCGGAGGACGGCGCGGCAGCGGGAGACGCCGGGGAGGGTTCCGGGGAAGCAGCCATCGATGCCGAGAGGATGGATCTTTACGCGAAGACGGCGGATTACCTTGTGACGATGCAGTTCGGGGACAATCACCGCACGGTCGCCGAGGGGAATACGCTCCAGGTGGCGGTGTGGAAGGAGAATGTTGCGCTGGCAGCGGCGGAGGCACAGGCAGGCAATGAGGAGCTCCGGGCGGCGTGGTTCGACATGGGGGAAAACATGGCCGGTCTGTCCAAATCCCTCTATGACGCCATGGCGAACTTCGACCTGGAGGGAGGCCATGTCATCCTTTACCTCTTAAACGACCAGAATCCGGAGAACGTACTTCTCACCTTTGTCGACGGGGAGAAAATCTACGACGTGGTGCAGTGAGCACCGGTATAAACGGAGTTTTTTGATGACCGAAGAAGAACAACTCTTTGAACGGCGGATCAGGGAGCTCGCGGAGAATTCCTACCGCGGCTCCCTGTTTCTGTTTACGGATTTCCTGACGGAGGCGGAACAGGGACAGGTTATGTCCCTTGGAAACGTCTCCTGCGGGGTCGGGCTCTGGGGAGGTTATGAGAATGCGGAGCGGAGAATGGCCCGCTTCGGCACGGAGGAGACCTGCGGGTATGACCAGCCCTATCCCCTGGCGGTGCTGGAGATCGCGCCGAGGAACCCCAGATTCACGGAGGAATTAAGCCACAGGGATTTCCTGGGATCCGTGCTGGGGCTTGGAATAGAGCGCCGGGTGATCGGGGATATCGTGACTGCGGGAGGATCAGGGGGCACGGCAAGGGGCGGCGCTGCCCTCGCGTGGATTGTTGCGGAGGAGCATATCGCCGGCTTCATTGAGGAGAATCTGGCACAGGTGAAGCATACTTTTGTCCGCGTGCGGAGGGTGGATTCTGTTCCGGAAAACGCGGGACCCGCACTCAGGGAGGAGACCGTTCAGGTGAGCTCCGAGCGTCTTGACGCGGTGGTCGCGCACGTTTTCAAGCTCTCCCGGAGCCAGAGCCTGGAGCTCTTCAGGGCCGGCAGGGTAATGCTGAACGGCAGGCAGATCACGTCAAACGCCGCTTCCCCCAGGGAGGGGGATACCGTTTCCGTACGCGGGATGGGAAAATTCCGCTATCTTGGGGTGGATCACAGCACAAGGAAGGGGAAGCTCGCGGTGAATATCGCGAGGTTTGTGTGATCCGGCTTCAGGCAGGCATAATAAGCCGGCAGGATCCGGAGGCAGGTCACACGAAGCGGTTTTTCTCCGCGCTGTAGGTGAAGCCGGCCCCGGCGAGTTTTGACAGGAGCTCCTCCTCCGGGAGATCAAGGTCTTCCAGAAGCGCTTCAAGGGTGGGATAGAAATCGCGGAGCTTCATGTTGAGCACGCTGACAAGCATTACGGGATCTTCGGGCAGCATGGCGGCCTCCTCTTTGAGGGCGCGGGAGCCGTGCGGTACCGGCGGCTTCCGGATTTACGGATTTTATCCCGCGGAGTGCGGGACTTAGAGCATTATAACAGCAAGAGGCAGTACGGAAAAGACGGAAGCTCCGAAGAGCACGCTTCCGTGACACGGCAGTGCAGGAAACACATCAAAGGAGGAAGACATGAAAGAGATGACCGTGCGGATAGACGAAGCAATGCTTATGCCGGGCTGCGTGGCTGCAGGCGGCGAAGGGGAGGAGGTGCGCCTCCGCTTCCCGAAGGACGGCAGCGGAGTGGACCTGACCTGGCTCAAGGATAAGGGCTTCCGCTATGTGGTGCTGACCATGACGGCGCACACCGACCACAGCGCGGCCTTCTGGCTCGGCGTATACACGAAGGACGAGCCGGACGTGCGCGCGTTTGACATTCAGACCGGGGTGCTTCCCGGGGTTCCCACCAGGATCGTGCTGGATCTGGGCCTTATGGACGCCCACGCCCTCTTTCCCGAGACGGCGCCCGGCCAGCTCAAGATTACCTGCCACGGGCGGAGGATCAACCCCGCGGAGATCGGCCGCATCGCGCTTACCCTGCTTCCCTTTGACGAGGAGACGGAGATCAGCTTCTCGCCCCTTACCCTGACGGACGAGTATCCGGATCACTTTGATGTCGCGGACGGAAAACTCATCGACGAGCTGGGGCAGTGGAAGGGACGCAGCTGGAAGACGAAGCTCTCCGGGGAGGAGGAGCTTAAGGAGGTGCTCTCCGGGGAGGCCGCCGAAGCGGATTCCTCTTATCCCTTTGACGACTGGTCCCGGTACGGCGGCTTTATGAAGCTGAGGCTGGGGGAAGGAACCGGATTCTTCACGAGGACGAAGAAGGACGGGAGATGGTGGCTTGTGGATCCCGACGGCTATGCCTTCTTCAGCATGGGACCGGACTGCGTGAACCTGGACGCGGACTGCCGTATCGACGGCATTGAGAAATGGATGGACTGGCTGCCTGACCCCGATGATCCGGATTTCGCCCAGATGTACGAGATCCACGAGAAGTGGCCCCCTCTGGATAAGCCCAGGAGGAAATGCACGCTCTTCTCCTTCCCTAAGGCCAATCTTTACCGGGCCTTCGGAAAGAACTGGTATGAGGAGTGGCAGCGGCTTATCCCGGGACAGCTGAAGAAATACGGAATGAATACCATCGCCAACTGGTCCGACCCGGTGCTCTTCGGTGCGGCGGAGATGCCCTATGTCACCTCGCTTGCGCGCTTCCCGGAGACCAGCGTAAGGATTTTCCGTGATTTCCCCGACGTGTTCAGCAGGGAGTACGAGGAGAGCGCGGCAAAGAACGCCGAGGCGCTCAGAGCAAGGAAGGACGACCCGTTCATGATCGGCTATTTCCTCCGCAATGAGCCCTCATGGGCCTTCGTGGACAATCTGGTGATCGCGGACGAGGTGCTCTACAATCCGGAGCGCTCGGCCTGCAAGGAGGAGCTCATCCGCAGGCTTAAGGAGCGCTACGGGACCGTTGAGGCGCTGAACGAGGCGTGGAATTCGGAGTACGGAAGTTTTGACGGGCTCTATGAGTCCAGGGAGCATACCTCCGCGTGGTCCGCAGCGGCGGAGAAGGAGCTCAGGGAGTTCTCCGCGGAGATGGTAAGGCGCTACGTGGAGATCCCCGCGAAGGCCTGCAGGGCGGTGGATCCCAACCACATGATTCTCGGAATGCGCTGGGCCTGGATCTCGGATCCCGCTCTGGTCGAGGGATGGGAGAATTTTGACGTCTTCTCCATCAACTGCTACTCCTTTGATCCTACGCCGGCAATTGATAACGTGCGGTCGCTTGGGGTGGACCTCCCGGTGATGATCGGTGAATTCCATTTCGGTGCGCTGGACGCAGGGCCGCTCTCCACAGGCCTCAAGGCAGTTGCGGACCAGGCAGAGCGCGGAAAGGCCTACCGGTACTACGTGGAGAAGACCGCGGAGCATCCCATGGGCGTAGGCTGCCACTACTTCCAGCTCTACGACCAGTTCGCCCTCGGGCGCTTCGACGGGGAGAATTACAATATCGGCCTGTTTGACCTCACCTCCAGGCCGTATCCTGACATGCTCGAGGCAATCCGGGAGTGCAGCGCGGGGATCCGCGGGATAGCGGCGGGGGAGAGGAACGGAACGGCGGAGCGCGCCGCAGAGAGGTGCGTCGTGGCGTTCTGATGCCGCCGGCGGCGGTTGTGTTTGGCCCTCTCATCGTCTATAATCCAGTATCGGACCTCCGGAAATGCCTGAACACGGCATAAAGGAGGCCCGGTCCGGAGTAATCCGCGTCCTCCGGATTAAGTTCCGGGGCGCGTCCCGCCCGGCTGATGCGGGCGGCAGGAAAGGATAAGGCAGGCATATGCGTATTTTAGTCACAGGAGGAACAGGCTTCATTGGAAGCCACACGGCGGTAGAGCTGATCCAGGCGGGATATGATGTCGTCATCGCGGATAATCTGTCCAATTCCAAGGCGCTGGTTGTCGACCGCATCGAAGCAATTACCGGGGTGAGGCCGGTTTTCTATGAGATCGACGTCTGCGACAGGGCGGCGCTTACATCGCTCTTCGATGCGGAGAAAATCGATGCGGTGATCCATTTCGCGGGATTAAAGGCGGTAGGCGAATCCACCGTCAAGCCGATCGAGTACTACAGCAACAACCTGATGTCCACCCTGGTGCTCACGGACGTGATGCGCGCACACGGCTGCTTCAACATCGTGTTCTCCTCGTCCGCGACGGTCTACGGCGATCCGGCCTTCGTCCCGATCACCGAGGAGTGCCCTCTTGGAGAGCGCACGAATCCCTACGGGGAGTCCAAGGCGATGCAGGAGAGGATCCTGACAGACATTAACAGGAGCGACTCCCGCTGGAACGTGGTGCTCCTTCGCTACTTCAATCCCATCGGCGCCCATGAGAGCGGAACGATGGGAGAGGATCCCAAAGGCATCCCGAACAACCTTCTCCCCTACGTGGCCCAGGTGGCGATCGGAAGGCTGGAGAAAGTCCACGTCTACGGCAGCGACTATAACACGCCGGACGGCACGGGAGTCCGGGACTATATCCATGTGGTTGACCTTGCAAAAGGCCACGTGAAAGCCCTCGATGCGATCTTCGGGACGGAGCGCGGCGGAGTGACGCACGGCCCGATCACGGGGGTCAACATCTATAATCTCGGAACCGGCGTCGGCTACAGTGTCCTGGAGATGGTGAAGGCCTTCAGCAAGGCCTGCGGCAGGGATCTTCCCTATGTGATCGAGGGAAGGCGCCCCGGCGACATCGCCACCTGCTACTCCGATCCCGCGAAGGCGGAGAGGGAGCTCGGCTGGAAGGCGGAGAAGAATCTCGAGGACATGTGCCGGGACGCATGGCGCTGGCAGTACAACAACCCCGAAGGATACGGCGAGGGCTGACTTAAACTTATGGCACAATCGACTAAGCTCTATCCGGAATATAAGGACAACAGGGGCTGGTTTCTGAGAGGAATAAAGGACGGCGTCCCTATCGGAACGGGGTATTTCGCCGTGGCGCTCGCCCTTGGGATATCCGCGAGAAATGTTGGAATAAGCGCTCTGGAAGGCTATCTTATGTCTCTCGGGATGCACGCTTCCGCCGGCGAGTATGCCGCGATCATGCTGATCGGCGCGGGAGCGGGAGTGCTGGAGATGATCATCACCACGGTGGTGATCAATCTGCGGTATTTCCTGATGAGCTGCTCCCTCACCCAGAAGCTCTCCCCGGATCTGCCGTTTCATCACCGCTTCCAGCTGGCGATGTGCGTCACCGACGAGATCTTCGGGATATCTTCCGCGGTGCCGGGATTCCTTAACCCGATGTATACCTACGGCGCCATGTGCGTCGCCGGAGCCGGCTGGGAGGGCGGCACGGTGGTGGGCATACTGATCGGCAGCGTGCTTCCCCACAGGATGCTCTCCGCGCTCTCCGTGGCGCTGTACGGCATGTTCCTCGCGATTATCCTCCCCCCGGCGAGAAAGAGCAGGTTCATGGCGGGACTGGTTGTCCTCTCCATGGCGGCAAGCGCGGTGATGGAGTACACACCCGGCCTTAAGGCGGTCTCGTCGGGATTCCGGGTGATCATCCTCACGGTGCTGATCGCAGGAATCGCAGCGGCGGTAAGGCCGGTGAACGGCAGCGGGGACAAAGCGGGCGAAGGCTCCGGAGAACCGGGGAGAAAGGAGGAAGCGGCGTGACGGCGAACACATTAATTGCTCTTCTTGTCATGATCCTGACGATCTATGCGGTCAGAGCGCTCCCTTTTCTGTTCCTGCGGAAGGAGATTACAAGTCCTTTCATCCGCTCCTTTCTGTACTATGTTCCCTTCGTCACCCTGGCGGTGATGACCTTCCCCGCGATGGTAACCGCGACGGATTCCATATGGTCCGGAATCATCGCTCTCGCTGCGGCCGCTGCCGCGGCACTGATCGGCGGGGACCTGTTCACCGTAGCGTGCGTTGCCTGCGCGGCGGTGTTCGTATCGGAGCTGGTGATTCTCTAGGAATTTGCAGGGATTCCTGTGACATCTGACCAAAAAGATCCGGTTTTGCGGTGAAAATTTCCTGTTTATTCTGTTGACGGGAAATTGCAGGGACGATTAAGATATCAGTTAAGATAAAGGCAGGGACGAAGAGGAGTATTTCCCGCAAGGCCCGAACAGAGAAGGATCCCGCGCGGTGCGCTGGCTGAGAGGATCCGGGGGGAACGGGAAAGAAGGTGGCTTCCGAGCCGGGCGCTGAATAAGGATACCGCTCCTTAAGGAGCAGTGTAGGCGGCCCCGCACATCCGCGTTACGGACAAAGAGGCACGGGAATCTCCGGAAAACCGGGACGCACCTGTGCGAACAAAGGTGGTACAGCGTGAGATACGCCCTTTGCCGGGAATACCGGCAGAGGGTTTTTCTTTTTATCAAGGAGGAAGAGATATGCGCAAGGAACTGGCCAAAACTTACGATCCCCACGGACTGGAGGACCGCATCTACGAAAACTGGGAGCAGAAAAAATACTTCCACGCGGAGGTGGATTATTCCAGGAAACCCTTTACGATCGTAATACCCCCGCCAAATATCACAGGCCAGCTGCACATGGGTCACGCGCTGGACAACACCATGCAGGATATCCTGATCCGGTTTAAGAGGATGCAGGGGTACAATGCCCTCTGGCAGCCAGGGACAGACCACGCGAGCATCGCCACCGAGGTGAGGATCATCAATAACCTCAAGGAAGAGGGACTGACCAAGCAGGACCTCGGCCGTGAGGGCTTCCTGGAGAGAGCCTGGGACTGGAGGCGCGAGTACGGCGGAAGGATCGTGAAGCAGCTTAAGAAGCTCGGCTCCTCCTGCGACTGGGACAGGGAGCGCTTCACCATGGACGAGGGCTGCAACAGGGCGGTCACGGAAGTTTTCGTCCGGATGCATGAGACAGGCTGGATCTACAAAGGCAGCCGCATCGTCAACTGGTGCCCGGTCTGCAAGACCTCCATATCGGATGCCGAGGTCCAGTACGAGGAGCAGCGCGGCCACTTCTGGCATATCAAGTATCCGCTGATCCGCGAGGACGGCACGGTCAGCGACAGCGAATTCATCGAGTTCGCCACAACGCGTCCGGAGACTATGCTCGGCGATACCGCGGTGGCGGTGCATCCCGAGGATGAGCGCTACGCCGCGTGGATAGGCCGCAGCGTAATGCTGCCGCTGATGAACCGGCCGATTCCGATCGTCGCCGACGAATATGTGGACCGCGAGTTCGGTACCGGCGTGGTCAAGATCACTCCCGCCCACGACCCGAACGACTTCGAGGTGGGCAAGCGCCACGGCCTTGAGGAGATCAACATCCTGAACGATGACGCGACTATCAACGAAAACGGCGGCAGGTATGCAGGCATGGACCGCTACGAGTGCAGAAAGCACGTCGTGGAGGACCTGGAGGCGCTGGGGCTCCTCGTCCGGATCGAGGATTACACCCACAACGTGGGAACCCATGACCGCTGCGGAACCACTGTGGAGCCGATGATCAAGCAGCAGTGGTTCGTGAAGATGGACGAGCTGATAAAGCCCGCGGTAAAAGCGGTGCAGGACGGCGAGATCCAGCTGGTCCCGAAGAGGATGGAGAAGACCTACTTCAACTGGACCGACAACATCCGCGACTGGTGCATCAGCCGCCAGCTCTGGTGGGGACACCGGATCCCCGCGTGGTACTGCGATGACTGCGGCGAGATCACTGTGGCCAAAACTGCTCCTGCGGTCTGCCCTAAGTGCGGCGGAGCGCACCTGACCCAGGATCCCGACACGCTTGACACATGGTTCTCGTCCGCCCTCTGGCCCTTCTCGACGCTGGGCTGGCCGGACAAAACCGAAGATCTTAAGTATTTCTTCCCCACGAATGTGCTTGTCACCGGATACGACATCATTTTCTTCTGGGTTATCCGGATGATCTTCTCGAGCTACGAGCAGATGGGGACCTATCCCTTCAGCACCGTGCTCTTCCACGGACTGGTGAGGGATGCCCAGGGACGGAAGATGTCGAAGTCCCTCGGCAACGGCATCGATCCCCTGGAGATCATCGACCAGTACGGCGCGGACGCGCTGAGGCTTACGCTGATCACCGGCAACGCCCCGGGCAACGACATGCGCTTCTATATGGAGCGCGTGGAGTCCTCACGCAACTTTGCCAACAAGGTGTGGAATGCGAGCCGCTTCATCATGATGAACATGGAAGACGAAGCGGAGAGCCTCTCCGCGGAGCTGCCGCAGACTCTTCAGCCCGAGGACCGCTGGATTCTGTCCCGCTACAACGACGTTGTCCGTGAGGTCACGGACAATATGGAGCGCTTCGAGCTGGGCATCGCGGTGCAGAAGGTCTACGACTTCGTATGGGATGAGTTCTGCGACTGGTATATCGAGATGGTCAAGCCCCGCCTCTACAACAGGGAGGATGGGGGCAGAGACAGCAGAGAGGCGGCACTCTGGACGCTTAAGACCGTCCTCATCGGTGCGCTCAAGCTCCTTCATCCTTATATGCCATTCATCACGGAGGAGATCTTCACCTCCATCCAGTCGGAGGAGGAGTCCATCATGATCTCCAGCTGGCCGGTCTACCGCGCGGATTACAATTTCCCCGCGGAAGAGAAAGCGATCGCCGTGTTAAAGGAGGCAGTGGTCGGCATCCGTAAGGTGCGCACCGATATGGGAGTCGCGCCTTCCCGCAGGGCCGCGGTCTACTGCGTGAGCGCCGATCCCGGGGTCCGGAGGATTTTCGAGGAGGGCAGGGTGTTCTTCACCACGCTCGCCCAGGCATCCGGGCTGGACATTCAGGCGGACAAGACGGGCATCGCGGAGGATTCTGTCTCCGTCGTCACTGCCGATGCGACGCTTTATATCCCGCTTTCCGACCTTGTCGATATCGGGGCGGAGATCGAGAGGCTTACGAAGGAGGAGCAGAGGCTTCTCGGCGAGCTCAAGCGCTCCGAGGGGATGCTCAAAAACGAGCGCTTCCTTGCCAAGGCACCGGAGAGCAAGGTGGCCGAGGAGAAGGAGAAGCAGGCCCGCTACGAGCAGCAGCT
>OMSM01000139.1 GCA_900313745.1 uncultured Lachnospiraceae bacterium | reverse complement strand
ATGGATAAAGACAGCCTGCTCGTCGCCTTGGCGAAGGCCGGCATCGGCACCGGAATCCCCTACAAGAAACGCATTCTTGTGCCCATAGGGGGCCAGATCCACCCCATCCGCACGGACCACATCGCCTATTTTTTCTCCGAGGAGAGCCACTCCTACCTGGTCGATGCGGACGGCATCCGCTACCTGCTCGACCACCCGCTGGACTACTATGAACTCCGGATGGATCCGGACTGCTTTTTCCGGGTCAACCGGGACTGCATCGCCGCCAAAGGCGCCGTACAGGAGGTAACTCCGCTCCCGGGCAACCGATACAGGCTTACCCTCACTCCCGACTTTCAGACGGAAGTGAGCCGGCGCAGGGCCGGGGCGTTCCTGAAATGGGTCAAATGATTTCGATATCCCCCGTGGCGTTCCAGCCGCGACGGCCGTCGGAAAGTTCGATATCGCTGTAGCCGGACACCTCGTCCAGGACCTTAACCTTCGTTCCCTCATGCAGGATGAACAGCGACTTGGCGGCATCGGCCGACGGGGAACTGGTTACCGAAGTGACGGGGCGCATGACGATGGCCGTGTCATGACGCTCAGCATCAGCCTTTTGCCCCCGGGCAAAGCCCCAGCAGGCCAGGGCCAGGAGAAGGGCGGCGAGTCCGGTGAAGAAACCAGTCCGGCGGGCTCCGGCGGAGGCCCCCAGCAGGAACAGGAGCAACAGCCCCAGCGCCGCCGCCAGCAGTAGCAGCGATAAAACCGCCCAGGCATTCGAGGAGAGGGCGTAACTGATCTTCCGGACCCAGGTCTTGAGAATGAATTCCGGGACCTCGTCGATCCGGTCCTGCGTCTGGTTGCGGGCAAATTCCAGGTTGTAACGGACATCCTTGTCGGAAGGATCCATCCGCAGGGCCCGCTCATAGTAGAGGATGGCTTTGGCCGTCTCCCCAGACTTGAAGGAAGCGTTGCCCAGATTATAGTATAACTCCTTGGAACGGAGGCCGGTAGCGGCAACATCGGACCAGTCGGCCGCGGCCTGTTCCCACTGGCCGGCCGAATAGGCCTCGACACCGGCATTCCACAGGGAATCCGGATAGCTTTCAGCCGCCTGCACACCCATCGGGAGCGCCAGGAGGAGCGCCGCCAGCAAGGCGGCCGGAGGAACGGTTACCCCTTTCTTCATGGAAGAATCAATCGTCGTAATCACAGAGACGGCTTTTTCATAATGGGCATTCATCGCCTCATGGCCGGCATCCGGCGCATAGCGCGCATACTCACAAGCATCCAGAAGGTCGGTAAAGGCCTTTGCCGTGTCTTCGGAAACACCCCTGGAAACCAGCGCTGCACAAATGTTCTCCTTGCTCTGGTCGGCCATGTCCATCGTCAGTTTGTCGGCGACAAAACCAATCAGGGCCCGGTGAAGCTCCTCATAGAAGGCCGTATACAGGTTCTTGTTCAGAAAATCGCCGGCCAGTTTGAGCCGCTTCAGGGCCTGGCGGGTCGCCTTCCGGTTGCGGCTGCCGGCCACGTCGGCGCGGCGGGCGGCTAACTTCCGCAGAGACAGCCAGATGGCAGCGGCCGCGACCAGCAGCAGACCGACGAGCACCCAGTAAGCCGGCTTGCCCACAAAGAATCCTTTATCTTCCGACAGGGAGGTCTTCGTCCGGATGAACCGGATGTCTTCGCCCAGGTTCTTGACCCCCTTGCGGTCCACCGTCAGAACGCCGCTCCCCTCCTGCGAAGAGGCCGTGGAGGAACCACTGCTCCTGGCAACGGAAAGACGAAGCGAATCCGTGGTGGCCGTCGCATAGCGATGGGCATTCACGTCGTAGTAGGAGAAGCGCACCGGAGGAAGGGAAAAGTCGCCCGGGCTGCGTGGAATGAACGGATACTCAAAGGTTTTGGAACCGCTGGTACCGCTCTTGTCCGTGGAGGATGTGGCCTTGACGTCATATACTTCGAAGTCCGGCGGGAAGGAAAGCTTCGGAGCTTCCACCAGGGAGACGTTGCCCTTGCCCGATACCGTGACGATGAGCGATGCCGCATCGTGGGTCTTCAGGGAATCCTTGCTGAGCCTGGCCGATACCGTATACTGTCCCACGGCACCGGAGAAGGACTCCGGAGCGCCGCCCGGCAGGGCGGCTACCTGCACGTTGATGGCCGGAGTCATCACCCGCTGGCGCTGGGTCACATAATCATTCTCGAAAAAATCATCGAAGATGGAGCCGGTCCGGGGACGCTGCGTTCGGACATTCACCAGACAAACGATCTCGGACGGGTCGATGGTCAGGGTTCCCGCCTT
>OMSM01000401.1 GCA_900313745.1 uncultured Lachnospiraceae bacterium | reverse complement strand
GCGGGCGGCTTCGGTCGCGGACGAGATCGCCTTCTTCAGGGCGAGGAAGGCCGACTGCAGTTATCTTGCGGATCTTCTCGCGAAGTCTGAGCTTCCGCTGCGCGTCACACACAACGATACGAAGCTGAACAATGTCCTGTTCGACAATGAGACGCACAAAGGAATCTGCGTGATTGACCTTGACACCGTGATGCCCGGCCTCGCGGCGTACGATTTCGGCGATGCGGTCCGCTACGGCGCAAACGAGAGCGCGGAAGACGAGCCTGACCTCACGAAGGTCCGGTTCAATATGGACAAGTACAGCACTTACCTGAAGGGGTATCTGGACGCCGCGGGCGAATCCCTCACTCCTCTGGAGAAAGAGACGCTGCCCTGGGGCGTCAGGGTCATGGCCCTCGAGCTTGCGCTCAGGTTCATGACGGACTATCTGGACGGGGACAGGTATTTCCATATCTCCAGGCCCGGACACAATCTCGACAGGGCCAGGAACCAGATGAAGCTTCTGGAGGATATCGAGGCGAAATTTGACAAGATGCAGGAGATTCTTCGGACAATTGTGAAATAATTGTTAAAACTGATCTGCGATTTTGAATCGGCGGTATAACTGATGCTGTGATGACGGTATCGGTTATGCCGCCGTTAAATTTGCAAAGAAAAGAGGTAATGATCGATGAAACACAAATTCGCGGATCGTTTTGGCAAATGGCTTGCGGTGCTGTCTGCGGCATTATGCGCGGCTGTGCTCGTATTCTCCCCTGCGGGTGCGCTTAAGGCAAAAGCGGCGGGAAGTGATTTCACACTGTATACCCAGTACCCCGGGGTGACGGCCAACGCGGGGGATACCGTGAATTTCTCCCTGAATCTTAAGAACAGCACGGAAGATGACGTAAATACCGCAGTTTCGGTGGACTCGGTCCCGGAGGGATGGACGGCGCAGATCGACGGCGGCGGCCGTCATGTCAGCAATGTTTTCGCGCTTGCGGGAGAGACCACAACGGCTGGTTCACTTTCCGTAACGGTGCCCGCGGACTGTACGGAGGGCTCCTACAAGCTGAGCGTGAAGGCTCAGGGCGGCGGCCACAGCTCGGTTCTCCAGATCACGATGAACATCAACGAGAAGGAAGCCGGAGTCAGCGAGCTGGTCACGGAGTATCCCGAGCAGGAAGGCATGCAGGGAACATCCTTCACCTTCAATACCACCATCCAGAACAAATCGCTTGACGTCCAGAACTACAGCCTGGCCTACCAGGCTCCCGACGGATGGAATGTGGGAATAAGCCCTTCGGGCGACTCGACGAAGATCGCGTCCATCGAGGTTAAGGGCAACAGCTCCCAGGTGCTGAACATTGCGATCACCCCCGCGGAGACGGCGGAAGCGGGAGAGTACGTCATTCCGGTATCCGCAATATCCGCGAACGAGACGCTGAGTACCGAGCTCAAGGTCACGATTACCGGAAGCTACCAGATGGAGATGGCAACCCCCAGCGAACTCTTAAGTTTTGACGCCTCGGCGAACAAGCAGAGCGCGGTGACCCTCACCGTGACCAACAAGGGCAATGTGGATCTCGAGAATATCAACATGCGCTCGAACGCTCCCGCGAACTGGACCGTGGAGTTCTCCCAGAGCACAATCGACGTGCTGAAGGCAGGCCAGTCCCAGGAGGTCACTGCCTATATCACCCCTTCGAAGGATGCGATGACCGGTGACTACGTGCTGCAGCTCGGCGCACGCAACACGGAGACAACGAAGCAGCTTGACTTCCGCGTGACGGTCAAGACGGAAACCTACTGGGGCGTCGTCGGCGTCGCACTTATCGCAGCGGTATTTGCAGGACTTATGGTGATATTCCACAAGTTCGGGAGGCACTGATGAGCGAGACAATTATCCAGACAACCGGACTCACCAAGCGCTACGGTGAAGTGACGGCGGTGGATTCCCTGGATCTAAGTATCGAGAAGGGGGAAGTCTTCGGGCTCCTGGGGCCGAACGGCGCGGGAAAGACCACGACCACGCTGATGCTCCTCGGATTGACCGATCCCACCTCGGGCACGGCGGTGATCGCCGGCCATAACTGCACCAGGGAACCGATCGAGGTCAAGCGCATTGTCGGTTACCTGCCGGATAACGTGGGCTTCTATCCGGAGATGACAGGCAGGCAGAACCTGGTCTTTACCGGGGAGATGAACGGTCTTGACCGGAAGGAAGCGGAAAAGAGGGCAGAGGAGCTGCTTGAGCGCGTGGGAATGACCTATGCGGCCGACCGTCCCGCGGGCAAGTACTCCCGCGGCATGCGGCAGAGGCTCGGAATCGCCGATGTCCTGATGAAGGATCCGCAGATCATCATCATGGACGAGCCGACCCTGGGTATCGATCCTGAGGGAATGAGGGAGCTGATAAAACTGATCCGTGAGCTCTCGGACAAGGACGGGAGGACGATCCTGATTTCCTCCCACCAGCTCTACCAGATACAGCAGATATGCGATCGCGTCGGGATCTTTGTCGGCGGAAAGCTGATTGCCTGCGGGAGAATCGATGAGCTTGGCAGACAGCTGATGAGCGAGGGACTCTACCAGATCGATGTCAAAGTGGATCCCGACAGCCAGGCTGTGCGCGCGATACTGGAGAAGATCCCCGGAGTGAAGGAAGTGGCGAAGCAGCGTGACGGCTCATATCACATTGAATCCTCTTCGGATATCCGCAGGGAAGTGACGGGCAGCCTGCTGATGCAGGGCTTTACATTGATCGAAATGCGCTCCCGCGGCGGCGATCTGGACGAGATTTACAGGAAATACTTCGAGAAAGCAGGTGAAGAGAATGGCCGGGACAATGGCGATGCAGAAAACGCCGGAATCGGCGGGGAAGATAAAGGAACCGGTGAAGGAAAAGGGAAGAAGCGGATTCTGGACGCTTTATCTAAAGGAACTCGCTGACCACCTCGAGGGAAACAGGCTCCTGATTATCATGCTGATGCTCTTCGTGGTCATGCTTGTCAGCTTGTCGGGCACGGCTAAGGAAATCAGGGAGAGCGGGGTGACCAACAGCCAGTACATGTTCCTTGCTCTTATCACAACCAACAGTACG
>OMSM01000465.1 GCA_900313745.1 uncultured Lachnospiraceae bacterium | reverse complement strand
GGGAGGCATGAGGATTGCCTGCGGTGCGGAACAGCTGCGCAGGATGCAGAAGGCTGCAGACAAAGCCGCGGCAGTCTGGGCAGCGGAAGCCTTTTACGAGGTGTACGGCGGCCGCGCGGAGGAGCTTGAGGAGCAGATCCTGAACAACAGGCACCGGAAGAACCTGATCATTGTAAGGAGCAGCACGACGGCGGAGGACAGTTTTGCCTTCTTCACCGACCCGCAGGGGATTTTCCAGGCCTCGGGAAGCAGGGGAGCGCTGTTCCCGGAGGTGGTCAGCGCATTTATGGAGGACGATCCCGCGGATGAGGGCTGCTACGTCAAGTTCCTCCGGCTTCTGGACGACAGGGGAGCGTGCCTCAATCAGTTCACCAGGCAGGCGGTGAAGAGGGCGGTGGACTGCGTCGTCTGGACGGACCGGCCGGGCGGGGAGACAGGAGCTGCAGCGGACGCGGACCTTATTGCTTCCTTCATCTGGCGCTGGTATCACGACCGGAAGGTGCAGCGGAAGTACCCCTCCGTTCTCTCGGAGAACCTGCACCACAGCTACGGGCTGCTCTGCCGCGATATCCGGCGGCAATGGCCGCGCCTTGCCAAAGCCGCAGGGGAGGCGGACAGCGGGACCGGCCTTTTCGGACAGATAAAGCTGGCAAAACCCATCCGGGAGCTGGGGGTAATCTCCGAGAGCCTTCTGGTCCGTTATCTGCCGGAGCCGAATCCTGCCGCAGCGGAATCGGAGGATACGAAGGCTGCCTCCTATGAGGAGACGAACGAAAGGCTGAGAGAGACCTTAAGAAAGCCGAGAAAGAGCCTGCCGGGGAAAGAGGACGAGGCCGTGCTGAGGCGCTTTATCGACCGCATGCGCGCGGCGATGCAGAAGGGGGACAGCGCGACGGTCAGCCGCGTGGAGAACTGCGTCGTCGATATGGTCACCGGGGGCTTCGGGGACGGCGAGCGGGCAAAACTCCGCCGCGACTACCACGAGCAGCTTACCGCAGGTTCGGCGAGTCTCTTTGACGCGGAGAACGACGTCCGGCAGGATGAGGAGAAGAGAGACGCGCTCTGGGCCAGGGCCAGGGAACTCCACCGGAGGATGAAGGAGGAGAAGGACAGAAAGCACCTGGACGAGACCGGGGAGCAGCTGATCAAGGCGCGAATAGGGTCACTGGGGAAACAGATCCGCAACTACGACCTGATCATCAACCGGAAGAAGGAAGTCGGCCTGGATCTCGCAAACCGCATCGTGCAGCTGGAGCAGGCGGAGGAGATCCTCCGCAACCAGACGACGGCGGAAGCGGTCAGGGCAGCAGTGGCGGTACTTGGCACGCTGACGGAGAAAATAAAGCAGGGTGTGAAGCTGGAGAAGGAGACGAAGGATGCCGACGTCCCGGAGCTGAACCTCGAACAGCTCTTTGAGAAGGAAGACGCGGAGAGCCTGGCCGCGGAACCGGTCCCGGAGCAGGAAACGGCGGCAGACCCCGGAGCGCTCCCGGAGTTTCCGGAGGATACCTCTCTCTGGGACGAGATCCGCACCTCGGAGAAGAAGGATGAGAAGATGTCGGAGGAGCTGGCATCGTTCAGTTTTGACGATGATTCCGGGAGTACCGCAGGCGGAAAGCCTGCGGCGGAGCAGTTAAAGAGCATTCTGGACAATTACTATTGATGAATATGGAGCAGTCAGGAGAATGAACCTCGGTGTTGATTTCGGTAGTACCTATTCCACCCTGTCCCGCTACGTCGAAGCAACGGGACAGCTGCAGGACATTGCCCTCTACGAGGGCTCCCCGTTTATTCCCACGGTCGTCTCCGAGGGAAACGGCAAGCGCCAGTTCGGTGCGGAAGCCAAGGTAAAGACGGGAAAGAAGGGCTTTAAGACGTACAAGGCCTTCAAGATGCTGCTGCCGGAGACCGACCAGGCCCGGCTTGCCTCCCGGGGCTACAGCGGGGAGAACAGCCCGGAGAAGATGGCTGAGCTTTTCCTGGAATACGCCATCCAGGAGGCCTTAAGGCGCTGCGGCGAGAAGAAGGTCGAGAAGATGGTAGTGGGCGTTCCGGAGGTCTGGAACGACCGGCCGGAGACTCTCGACGGGAGGAACGTCCTGAGGAATATCTGCGTGAACTTCCCTTTCGTGGACGAGGTGCAGGTCATCAGCGAGCCTGCTGCGGCCAGCGCATTCTTCGCCTACAACTTCCAGAAAAATACCGGGCGGCCTTACGCCGGGCACATCCTGCTTATTGATTACGGCGGGGGCACGCTGGACATCACGCTGACCAACGTCGCGGACTGCGGCGGAGGAAACGTGGAGATCAAGGTGGAGGAGCGCACCGGAGCGGGCGAGAACACGGAGGGCAAGATCGGCAATGCCGGAATCCGCTACATGGAGCAGGCCGTGCTGCAGGCAATTGAGGAGAGCGGCCTCATCGACGGTCCGGTGGAGAAGGATGGAAAGTTTTACAACGCGGTGGATGAGTTCGAGGAGGAACTGATTCACTCGGGCAAAACTATCGCGGACATCTTCGATGAATATGACACGGACGACGCGGACGAGCTGAATGAGGTGGAATTCACCACGATCGAATACAGGGGTGAGGACATCCCCATTTCCTACGGCCTGCTGCTGCGCGTCTACAACGATGTCATCGCGCCGGTATTAAACGATCAGCTTGCCCTTATGGTCAACAGGATGAAGGAGGCCGGAATCCGCTACGACGACGCGGACCAGGAGGTCTTCAAAATCGCGCTGGTGGGCGGCTTCGGCAACTTCTACCTGGTGGACAGGCAGATCCGGGACATGTTCCGTTTTTCCTCCATGGACAAGAGGACGAAGGACACCATCAATTTCGCCGGCGACAGGGAGAAGGCGGTCTCCATGGGCGCGGCCCTTGTGGCATCCGGCGTCATCCGGATCCGGAACACCGCGCCGTATTCCATCGGTTTCCTCGGCGTCGACCAGGAGATCGAGAACGCGGATTACGCCTTCCAGTACAGGGACGACATCGTGTTCGACCAGCCCTACTATCCGCACTACAAGCTGGAGCCCGACAAGCCCATCGCGTATTTCATCGGATCGACACCGAACGCCTTCGTGGTCAATCACACCACAGACCGGAAGACGGGCTACCTGGTCTACCTGAAGCCGAAATACCTGCAGCAGCTGGAGGACATGGTGCGCTACGCGGACGACCGGCACCAGACGGCTGTGGTCGGGTTTTCACTGGATTCCTCGGGAATCCTGAGTGTGCATATCCGGCCTTTCAACCTCTACACCAAGAGGCCGGAGGGAAAGGACAACCGGATCGTGCTGGATTCCTTCAAGAACATGTTTGAGTTCACGAGGATCGATTATTAAGCAATTGCGCGGGGAGACGGAATGAATCTCGAACGGACCGAACGAAACTTAACAAGAATGCAGGAACTGGCGGACCCGGCGCTGGAGGACGTGCTGAATTATATCTACGACTTCTGCCAGGACGTGAAGGACGACACGGGAAGCGCGGTAGACCATCTGGACTGCAGGGACGAGGACGCCATGTACCGGCGGCTGCCGTGGCTTGGGAGGACGGTGTCCAGGCTTGGCGCAAAACTTGCTCCGGAGGTCGGGGAGGAGTCCCGGAAAGCCCGCCTTGAGGAGCTCTCCGGCGAGCTGGAGACCCTCGCGGCACAGGTGGAGGCCGCGGAACGGGAGAACTCCGACGCGCTGGGAAGACAGCACGCGCTGGAGGCGGAGATCACCGCACAGAACACGGCACTGGAGGAGAAAAACAGGAAGATCAGCGGGCTGGAGGGCGAGCTGGAGAGCCTGAAGCAGCAGTCGGCAGATCTGGATGCCCGGGAGGAGGAACTGAAGGGACAGCTGGAGGCGGCAAAGGCGGCTCTTGAGACGGAGGAGGCGCTTCTCAGGCTGAAGAACAGTGAGGCCGCAGCCGGGGAGCTGAAGCGCATGGAAGAGCGGACAAAGGCACTTAGGGCGCTCCGGGAGAAGGTGCTTAAGGACTGGAAGAGCGACTGGGGGAAGGAGCGCGCGGAGTTCGCGGGCGCCGGGCAGTCCTTTGACGAGATTCTGGGTGACGGGCTTGAGGAGATAAGGGGCAGGATAAAGCGCTGTGACGACGGCTTGAGAGCCATGGTCAGGGCGATGAGCAGCACGGATTTCGAGTAGAGGAAGTGAGGCAGTTATTATGGCGGATACAGCGGTAAAAATGCGGTGTGAAGTGTGCGGGGCAGAGATCGCGGAGGGCAGCGGCAGCTGTCCTGTGTGCGGATTCCCGGTGATCTATCAGATCGGCGGGGATGCCGCGGCGGCGGAGAATCTGAAGAGGGCAGCCGACGAATACCGGTCTCAGCTCTTTACCAGTCTCGAGGTCGGCTTTGTCGCGTACAGCCATAAGGTCGTCACCGGTGAGGACGGAAAGGATGCCCTCAGGCTGGATCACGAGGATAAGATCTCCCTCGGCTCCTACAGCAAGTTCGACGAGGAGGAGATCCACTGGTATCCCGAGGGTTTCCTCAGGCCGCTCACACCGGAGCTGGAGTGCTCGGTGTTCGTCCGCAGGGGAAGCGAGGCCGAGCGGGTGAGAAAGGTATCCGTGCCGCTGCCGCAGGGAGCAGGCGATATTCACATCGGAATGATGCGCAGCGGAACCGGTGCCGTCCGGGTCTGCATCGGCAACGCGCAGGACTACAATTGCTCCGAAG
>OMSM01000126.1 GCA_900313745.1 uncultured Lachnospiraceae bacterium | reverse complement strand
TGCACATGGTTCACCGCCCTGGCCTCCTCCAGCGTAGTATCCAGCTTTGACCAGTCGATGGTGCGCTCCAGGCCCGCGTAGTCGCTTATGCGGATGGCACAGAGCTTGCCGCTCTTTCCGCGTTCGTAGGCGGCGATTCCGGACATTGCGACGCGGCCCCTCTCTTCATAGCCGGCGTCGGAGACGATGTGCACCCATTCGATAATCCCGGTGCGGCCGTCGTCGATCAGCGTCTCATAGCGCATTCCGACACAGCGGGGAATATAAAGCGCCATCATCTCGTAGACCTTCCTGTCCTCCTCCAGCGTGGAGACCGGCTTTGCCTCGGGCGTGTCCGGACCGTATCCTCCGAAGATGCACCCCTCCTCCATGCAGCCGATGATGCGGTCCACATCCACAGCAGGGACGTGATGGAGCGCCTCGTAATACTCCCTCACCGCCCCGGTGAGAATCTGGGGGTCGCCCATCTCCAGGTGGGCGGGGGTGAACATCGGCCTGCGGTAGGCCTGGATGCCCGGCACATAGGAGCAGTGGCAGTAGATGCGCACCTCGTCCAGAGTATCCTGGGTGCGGAGATCCCCGACCACGAACATGGGGACCTGTTCAATCATTCCGTCCACGACGAAATCGACCTGAACCTCACTGACTGAGCGGCCGTTCGCCCTGGTCTGGATCACCGGGATCACCTCCGCGGAGTCCGCATGGAAGGTCTTTAACCAGGTCGCGATGAATTCCCTTATTCCCCCGAGACCCTCAAAGCGGCCGTGGGGCGCGTCAACCGCGCTCTTCTTCCCGCCGAAAAGCTTCTCCTCAAAGAACAGGGTGTCTGCCGCGCCGACGTCTCCCGCGCAGGCCGCACGGATGAACTTCAGCTCGGCATAGTCCTCATTAATGGGGTGCTGCGGTCCCTTGAACAGTCTTGCAAGAGACGATGATTTGCGGATCTCCATAATACCCTCCGGCCATAAGGATGCTGTTTAGTCGTCAGTTTCTTCCTGTTCCTCTTCCCCGGACTGGTCCTCCTCTTCAGCGGATTCCTCAGGCTCCGGCTCGACATACTCCCCCTTGAGGACGGCGACCGCCGTCTCCAGCTGGGTATCCACGCCCTCGTCATAATACGCGTCTACATCAAGCACCGCCTCAATGTCCGGAGTGATGCCCACATGGTTGATATCCTGGCCCCCGCGGGTATAGTACTTCTCCACCGTCAGTTTCACGCCGGAGCCGTCTCCTAAGGAGAACACCGTCTGCACCACGCCCTTGCCGTAGGTCTGCGTGCCGACAATCGTTCCGATGCCGGAATCCTGAACCGCTCCGGTGAGGATCTCCGCTGCGCTCGCGGAGTATTCATTCACCAGGACAACCAGGGGAAGGTCAAAATCGTTCTTTCCGTCGCACTTGTACTCGGTGCGCTTCCCGTCCCTGGTCTCGGAATAGAAAACCAGTCCCTCGGGAAGAATCATGTTGCCGATTTCGGTCACCGTGCTGACATTGCCGCCGGGGTTGCTTCGAAGATCAAGAATAAGGGATTCCATGCCCTCATCCTTAAGGTTCTTCAGCTCCTCCTCAAACTGCGCGGTGGTCACGTTATCAAAGGCGGAGAGCACAATGTGTCCGATATTGTCGTCAAGCATCTCCCCGGAAACCGTCAGCATGTTCTGCTTGGAGCGGGTCATGGTGAAGTCAATGTAATCGCTCTCGCCCTCGCGGTAGATCGTCAGGGTAACGTCCGTCCCCTCCTCGCCGCGGATGATGCTGACCACCTGGTCCAGGTCAAGGCTGCTAACGTCCTCGCCGTCCACCTCGACAATGATATCGCCGCTGCGGATGCCCGCCTTCTCCGCCGGGGAATCCGGCACGGTTCCGGTGATCAGGGCAAGCCCCGTGGTCTTGTCCGTCGTCATGTAGGCGCCGATTCCGTAGAAGATGCCCTCGGTATCCTTATTCAGCTCCTCGAACTCCTCCGGGGTATAGTACTCGGAATAAATGTCGCCGAGGGAGTAGATCAGTCCCTTGTAGATCCCGTCCCGTTTCTGCTCCGCGGTCACGTTTTCCGCGTCAATGTAATACCGGTCAATCAGGTACTCCAGTGTCTGGATCTTGTCCTGGGTCTCCTGATTCACCGCCCCGGTCCTGCTGCCGGCGATGCCCAGGGCCTGTGCCGAATTCTGCAGCACCCCGGATGCGTTCACCTTCATCGAGTCGGTGAGGAGAAGCCCCGACAGCGTCACGCCGCAGAGAATGCTTGCCACAAGGCTGCCCACGATAATGCCTCCCGCAAAGGCGCGCCTGCCTGATACTTTCTTTCCGTTGTCTTCCATAGCACTCTCCTCTCTGTCCCGCCCCGGGGGAAGGGACCGCTGTCCTATATAATTACATCAACTGTAAAGACGATATCCGTCCCCGGCCGCTTACAGATAATTCCAGGGGCTGACATACTTTCCGTTCAGCCTGACGCTGAAGTGAAGGTGCGGCCCTGTGGAATTGCCCGTTGAACCCACCGCGCCGATCTTCTGTCCCGCGCTCACCGACTGTCCCTTAGAGACATACAGCGCGGAGCAGTGCATGTAGATCGTGTACAGGCTGTCCCCGTGGTCAATCATAATGTAATTGCCCATGGATGCCTCGTAGGCCGCCGCCACCACGTCCCCGTCGGCCGCCGCGAGAATCGGCGTGCCCGTCGACGCGGCAAGGTCAAGGCCGCTGTGGAAGCGCTGATCGCCGTAGATAGGGTGCGTCCGGTAGCCGTAGTCGTCGGAGATCCTTGAATAGCCCGGGCACGGCCAGGTGAACTGCCCGCCGCCGAAATGCCGGCGGTTCTGCTCCTCAAGCAGTGCCTTTTCGGCTGCGACCTGGCTCTCCAGGGCGGAGATTGCGGAATTGCGCGATGCCAGCTGCGCCTCATACTGCTCGATGGAAGCCTGCTGGCTCGCGATCTGGCTCTCCACCTGGCGGATCTGTTCCGCCTTCTCGTCGAGCAGGGCCTGGATGTTTGCCTCCTCGGCCTCCACGCTCGCCTTGGTCGCGTCAAGCGTGGCCTTCTCCTCCTCCAGGGCTTCCTTGGTCAGGCGCACGTATTCCTTCTGCAGGCGGTACTCCTCAAGTTTTCTCTGGTCATAGGCCGAGAGCTCCTCGATGTAGGTCGCCTTGTTGAGCATGTCGCCGAAGCTTGCCGACTTCATGAAGAGCTCCATGTAGTCGGGATCCCCGTGCTCGTAGATGTACTGGATGCGGGCCTTCATCGCCTCGTACTGCTCCTGCTGGACCCGCTCCGCCTCCTTGAGTTCCTCCTCGGTCAGGCGGATTTCTTCCTCCTTGTTCTCGATCTGCAGCTTGAGCTCGTCGACCCTCTCCTGGAGCTCGGTCATTGTGGCGTCCAGCTGCGCGACATACACAAGAAGATTGCTCTTGGTCGCCTCCAGCTCGAGCTTCATCGCCTGGAT
>OMSM01000467.1 GCA_900313745.1 uncultured Lachnospiraceae bacterium | reverse complement strand
GGACGGTTCCCGGCGTTTTTTTGAACGATCAGCCGGGACTGCGCGCAGTTCAGGATGCCATCCCGGGGCTTGTGAGGACGTCGGCACATAGCGGGCGTATTGTGCCCGCTTATGTGCCGTTACGTCTGAGCCAGAGCGAAAGCGTCCCCGGAGGGCACCTGAACGAGCGCGTTCCCGACGGGTTATAAGAGAGCCACAGAACCGTCCCCTGGCGAGTTGTCAGAAAACTGACCAGAGAACCGTCCCCTGGCACCTAGTCGAGGCTGACGATTTTGTAGCTGTGGAAGGTGGCCTCGCCGTCCTTCGCGCAGAAGACGCCGGGCCAGCGGTGCCATCCGGAACCGAGTGTCAGGTCCCAGCAGATGTTGAGCTTTTTCCAGTTCTCCCCGTCCTGGGAATACCAGCTTGTCGCGATATTCTTAATTGTCCGGACCTTCAGGAAGATGTGATTTCCGCTCCAGTCCGCGTTCCCGTTCTTCACCCAGTGCTCCCGCACGAGCCAGTGGCCCGTGTTGGTCTGCTGGATCTCGATCCGGTCCTGCTCCACGGCGATTCCGTAAACGTGGCCCGCATTGCCGATGCACACGCCCGCGCAGGCGTGCCAGTCCGCCGTCAGCTCGACAATTACCTCGAAATCCTTGTACTCACGTTTCTGCAGGATTACACCGGAATTCGCGGCATCCGTACCCGCCCCGGTTATCGTCATGCCTCTCTCGCCAAAACTCAGCCGCTCCGCGGTTGTGTTCAGCTTCGCAGGCTCGAAGAAAAGCGGAAGGCCGTCCCTAAAATCCGTGTCCAGTGAGTAATTGCAGCCGTCCACCTTCTCCCCGCCTGCGGGCATGGGGATGGGCTCGTCATCCTTCGACTCCGGGCAGACCCTCCACCAGCCGTCCTCGGTCCACTCCACAGGCTCCAGAAGAGTTGCCTTGTTTACTGTGTCGCGGTAGCCCTTCGGATAGCCGCCGTAGAGCAGATACCAGTGCTCGCCGTCCGGCCCCTCGATCAGGGTGCCGTGCCCCTTGCGCTGCCAGGTCTCGTCGTCGCTGTAGGTGTGCTTGATCGGGTTGTAGGGATTAAGCTCCCAGGGCCCGAACACACTGCGCGATCTTAAACTTGTGACCATATGTGCGGTGGACGGGCCGCCGGTTCCGCCCTGGGCTGTGGTCAGGTAGAGCCATCCGTTATGCCAGACGAGCTTCGGTGATTCCGTGCACTGCCCCTCGATGTCAAAATCGTCGGGAATCGGCCAGTCGGGATAGACAATCTTGTACGGTCCGGCGGCCTTAAGGCCGTCGTCGGTGAGCGGGAACATCATATTCTGGCTCATAAAGAGATAGCGCTTTCCGTCCTCGCCGACCACGTGTCCGGGATCGATGGAGGGAATATTGGCGCGGACGATTGACGGCTCGGACCAGCCGCCCTTCCAGATATCCTTCGTCCAGCTGACGTAGACGTCGCCGTGATTCCAGTGCGGCCTTTCCGTAGCGGCAAAATCGTAGTAATAGTAAGTGTCGCCGACCTTGACCAGATCGGGAGCCCACATGCCGATGGGGAAGTTTTCAAACATGTAGTAGAGAGGCTCCCAGTTAACCAGGTCGCGGGAGTGGTACATCAGCGCTCCGCGCTCGGATCCTCCTCCGCCGAAGGTCATGAAGTAGTCCCTGCCGTCTTTCAGGATCGTATGATCGCCGTAACCTCCGAAAATGATCGGGTTAAGGTAAGTGCCGTTTCCCTGGTCGGCGCAATGCATATTGGCCATCGAAGTGCCTCCTTTCGTTCACAACAGCTGCCGGTCCGGTTTCTCTGGGCGCCCCTGCCGGAACAGGCATGTGCGCCTCATCTCTCTTCTCACCGGAACAATTTTCCGCAATTACAGTGTAAGGCGCACTGTCCTGACATCCTATTCACAAAACGCGCAGGTTAAACTCTTTTTCCCATATTGACAGGAAAAACTGTTCCTGCGCTCATTGATTTATTTTCCGGACCGGCCAGAATGTCCATCCCGCGTCCTTGTCTGACAGAACTTCCCCGCCCGGCACGAAGAATCCGCAAATCGAAGGATTCGCCCCTCCCGCAGTCCTGCTATGCTGATGGTGCACTGATTTATTGCGGTATTCTTTGCGCACCAGGCGCGGAGAATGCCGTAATTGGCGGATTTCGCCAGAGAACCGCCGCTTTCCTTGAACAAACGGGAGGGATATCCATGAAAAAACGACTGTTCACGTTTGGCACGCTTCTTGCCCTGATGCTTCTCGCAGCTTTCCTGCCCGGATTTTCCATGAAAACCTTCGCAAGGGAGAAGATCTACACAATCGAGGCTGTCGGCGATGACTTCCGTTCCGTCTTCGGTGAGAATAAGCCCACCAGCGGCCTGACACTCACCGTCACGGAGGGAGCGCCGGCTTATATTAACAATCTGTATCCCAACAGCTGCTGGATGAGGGAGAATCCGGACGGCTCCTGGGCACAGACTTCCGGCACTTTCTATCACGGAGTATGGTGCTACCAGATCATGGTCCGGCTGGACGGCAGCGCCGTCGAGTCCTACGAATTTGCGGATAACGTGGTCTGCCGGGTCAACGGGGAGAAGTGGTATCTGGACCAGGTGGTCAATATGAGCTCCTTCTGCAACGCGTTCTTCTACAGTCCGGCCATAACCCTTGTCCAGCCCCTCGATTACGTATCCGTGACCGGCGTATCCCCGCTTGTTGAGGGGATGGCTCCTTCCACATCGGGACTGACCGTCACCTCGGAGGGAGCAACGATCGACAGCTCCAGCGTGTTCTGGCTGCGGGATGACGGGTTAGGCTGGTACAGCAACAGCTCAGCCCCCGTGGATGCTTCGGCTTCCTATCAGCTTCGGTTCCTGTTAAATTCCGGCGAATCCAGCCTGGTCGGTCCCAACACCTCCGTCTATGTCGACGGCTACCCTGTCAGCACTTATCTGCAGGACAACGGACAGCTGAGCGTCACCTGCTCCGTCCCGGTCTCCATGTCGGAGAAGGGCACCTTCGTCGTCACCTCGGGCGCACTTAATGTCCGCGGCGGCGCGAACGCAAACGCCGGAAGGATCAGCGGCTTAAGCTACGGAGATATCATTGACGGCAGGCTCTGCCGCGGCTGGGTTGCGTTTGACTGCGGAGGACAGACCGGATGGGTGGACCGCAGGTACCTCGCCCTGACCGACCGGAATTACGCGATTAACCCGGAATACTACCAGGTGATCAATTCCGGCTCGCTGAATGTGCGGAGCTACCCTCTTCTCGACAATCCCCCGTCCAACCGCATCGGCGGAGTAAAGGAAGGAGATTATGTCCTCGCCACCGGCTTCCGCTACGACGAGGCGACGGAGCGCGCCTGGCTCCTCATCGACTACCCCGGCGAGTACGGTCATCAGCTCGGCTACGTAATGTACTACAAGGAAGATGACCACGGAAACTACTACTTCTACATGGACGGAACCTTTATCCATCCCAACTCGATGACAAAGAGCCTCGTCATGGAAGAGGGCTTCAAACCGGAGGAAGGCACGCTCTTAAAGAACGTCCTGAAAATGTTCTCCGGAAGGTACGAACTGCACAAGGCAAAATAAATAAGGGGTGCCAGGGGACGGTTCTGTGGTCAGTTTTCAGAAAACTGACCACAGAACCGTCCCCTGGCACCCCGGCGTCTTTTTTATTGTCCGCCGTACTCCCGGTAAAGGCCGGGAAGGATTTCTCCGAG
>OMSM01000127.1 GCA_900313745.1 uncultured Lachnospiraceae bacterium | reverse complement strand
GTGCCCTCGGTGAATACGATCGTCTTTCTGCTTGCCTTCAGGTTGGCGAGCAGCTTGTCAAACATTGCCATAGGAATGTACCTCCATGTGATAATTTGCCCGCAGCGGGGCTATGGGATACTTTTATTATAGCACACTCTGGCTGGAAATGCAAGGGGGTATTCACTTCATATCAATATACTTCCAGTACCCCTTGAGATACACCGCGCCGGAAATGATGGTCAGCGCCACGGAAATCCATACCAGCGCAAAGAAGAACCAGCCCGTCACCCCGTTGACAGCCGGGATGCCGAATTCCGTCAGGCACAGGCAGAGCAGAATCACCACCTGCGTCACCATCGTGAACGCGGTTTTGAGCTTGCCCCAGATGCCTGCCGCCACGACCACGCCCTTTTCGGCGGTCACGAGCCGCAGACCGGACACCATGAACTCCCGCGCCGCGATGATCGTCACAACGATGCCATTGACATGGAGCGATGTCTCCGTCATGCCGCCCGCGCTGATGTCCGCCATCGCCGCAAATGCCGCAAGGACGAGGATTTTATCCGCGAGGGGATCGGCAAATTTGCCGAAGGTCGTCACGAGATTCCGGGAACGCGCGATCTTGCCGTCGAGCGCATCGGTGATAGACGCGATCGCAAATATTACCAGCGCCGCCGTGAAATGATACGGGAAAGCCCAGTACATGCACACCAGAAAGACCGGCACCAGAATAATGCGCAGGAGCGTCAGCTTGTTTGGCAGATTCATGCGATGACCTCCCCCAGCAGATCATAGTCCATCACGTCGGTGATGCGGATCTGCACATAATCACCGATTTGCAGGGGATTTTCCGACGTGAAGAACACCTTGCCGTCAATATCCGGCGCATCCGCCGCGGTTCTGCCGAAATAACATTCCGCCCACTTGTCGAAGCCCTCCACGACCGCGGTTTTCTCCGTGCCGAGCTGCGCTTCGTTGTACGCCGCCGCGATCTCCATCTGGTGCTCCATCAGAATGTCGGCGCGGTTCTGCTTTGTCTCGTCGTCGAGCTGATCGGGCATCTCCGCCGCCTTGGTGCCGTCCTCCTGCGAATACGCAAAGCACCCCAGGCGCGTGAATTTCACCTCGTTGACGAACTCACACAGCTCCGTGAACTGCGCCTCCGTCTCACCGGGGAATCCGGCGATCAGCGTCGTGCGCAGGACAATATCCGGCATCTTCGCACGGAGTCTCCCGATCACATCGAGGAGCTTTGCCTTGGTGGACGGGCGGTTCATGCGCTGCAAAATCTCGTCATTGCAGTGCTGGATGGGCATATCGAGATACTTCACGATTTTCGGCTCGTTTGCGAGGGTATCGATCAGCTCATCCGTGATGCGCTCCGGGTAGCAGTAGAGCACACGGAGCCATTTGAGCGCCGGAATCTCACAGAGCTTGTGCAGGAGCTCGCAGAGCTTGTTCTCGCCGTAGAGATCCTCGCCGTAGCGGGTGGTATCCTGCGCGATGATATTCAGCTCGGTCACGCCGTTCTCGCAGAGCCAGTTTGCCTCGGAGAGCACGTCCTCCATCGGCACGCTGCGGTACTTGCCGCGGATCATCGGAATCGCGCAGTAGGTGCAGCAATTGGAACATCCCTCGGAGATCTTCAGGTAGGAGAAAAACGGCAGCGTCGAGATAATCCGTCCGCCGGACAATTCCACATCGGACTTCGGCGCGAAATGCACCCAGCGTTCGCCTGCAAGCACCTTATCCAGAATATCGACAATATCCTTGTTGTCACCGATGCCGACGATGGCATCGGCTTCCGGGAATTCGCTGGCTGCCTCCTCCTTGTAGCGCTCGGTCAGGCATCCGGTGAGGATGAGCTTCTTGACCTGCCCCTCCTTTTTGAGGGCGCCGATTTCGAGAATCGTCTCGATTGCCTCCTCTTTGGCAGACTGGATGAAGCCGCAGGTATTGACCACGGCAACGTCCGAATCCCCGAATTCCGTCACGAGCTCATACCCGTGCGTGCGCAGCTTATGGAGCATCCGCTCCGAATCGACCAGATTTTTTTCGCATCCAAGGGACACGAGTGCAACTTTAACTGACATACTATTCCTCCTCGTCCTCCAGGGACGCAAAATATGCATCAATGGCATCCTTGATACTGCCGATGGAATACCCCAGCCGCGCCATTCCGGCAATGACCTTCTGGCGGGTCTTGTAATCCTTCGGATCGTCGAGCATCCTGCCGTATTTCTTCTCCAGCACGGCGGCGATGTTCTCCTCCGCCGTCTCCTCCAGCCCGGAAAGCGCCTCCTCGACAAGCGCCCTGGCAAGTCCGCGGTGCAGCATCTCCTGCCGCGCCCGGTAGATGCCGTATTTCTTGCGCTCCACGAGATATTCCGCGCATTTTTCGGCATATTTCCGGTCATCGATCAGCCCGGAGCGCACCAGCCGGTTGCAGACGGATTTTGCAAGCTCCTTGTCGCGGTAGGTCTGCACCAGCTTGCGCCAGAGCATGGCGTAGGAATAATCACGTTCGTCGAGCAGATAGCAGGCGCGTTCGTAGGCGCGGCGCTCCCGCGAACGGGTGTGGAGCTCCTGCAACACGTCCTCGTCGGCAGAAGCGCCCTCGGCAAGCTGATACTCACGCAGAAAGCTGCCGTCTATTTCGTAGACGGCAGTCTCTGTAGATACTTCATAATACGATTTTACGCGGTGTATCGCGGTAATTTTCATAGCTTACTCCGTGGGATCGAATTCCTCGAAGTCGTCGTCCGCCGCTACATCCGCGCCGGCATCGCTGTCATTGGGCGCAGCAGGTGCCTCATCGGCAGCAGGCGGCTCCTCGCCGGTTTCGAGCGCCTCTGCGGCAGCCTCAGCGGCTTCGGCATCCTCCTCGTCCACGGGGGAGAAATCGATCTTGTCGATGGAATCCATGATCTTCTTCTCGATCTCCTCCTTGAATGCCGGATCCTCGAACATCTTCTTCTTGACGGCATCGCGCCCCTGACCGATCTTCTCGCCGTTGTAGCTGAACCACGAGCCGGACTTCTTGACAATATCGAGATCGACCGCCAGATCGATGATTTCGCCGTCGCGGTTGATGCCCTGTCCGTAGATGTTCTCGAATTCGCACTCACGGAACGGCGGAGCAACCTTGTTTTTCACAATCTTGACCTTCATCTTATTGCCGTAGGGCACGCCGTTCTCTTTCAGCACCTCGCCCTTGCGCACATCCATGCGGACAGTCGCGTAGAATTTGAGGGCGCGGCCGCCGGGGGTGGTTTCGGGGTTGCCGTACATCACGCCGATCTTCTCGCGGATCTGGTTGATGAAGATTGCCACGCATCCGGTTTTGGACACGACGGAGGTGAGCTTGCGGAGCGCCTGGCTCATGAGCCTTGCCTGGAGACCCACGTGGGAGTCGCCCATGTCGCCCTCGATCTCCGCCTTCGGGACCAGGGCCGCGACGGAGTCGACGATGACGATGTCCACCGCGCCGCTCCGCACCATGGTCTCCGTGATCTCCATGGCCTGCTCGCCGTTGTCCGGCTGGGAAATGTAAAGGTTGTCGATGTCCACGCCGATGTTCCGCGCGTAGACCGGGTCAAGCGCGTGCTCCGCGTCGATGAAGCCCGCGATGCCGCCGCGCTTCTGGACCTCCGCCACCATGTGGAGCGCGACGGTGGTCTTTCCGGAAGACTCCGGGCCGTAGATCTCGATGACCCTGCCCTTCGGCACGCCGCCGAGGCCCAGCGCCAGGTCAAGGCTCAGCGATCCCGTGGGGACCGTCTCCACGTTCATGCCGCTCCCGTTGTCCCCGAGTTTCATGACGGCGCCTTTCCCGTACGCCTTCTCGATCTGTGTGAGTGCCGCGTCCAGCGCCTTCATCTTTGCTTCTTTATCCATAGATCCTGTTCCTCCGGATGATCCGCGCGGGACAGCTCTCCGCGCGGGAATATGTGAACATATGTTCGTTCTGTAGACATAATAACGGTATCCGGGCAGGTTGTCAACCCTCCCGGCGGAAACCGTTTTTTACTTTCCTTCGTTCAGGGAACGCCCCGGCGGACGCCGGGACAAAAAACAGGAATGGCCTCCGGAACGCGGGTCACGGCCGCGGACCGGTTCCATCCCTATCTTACCACAGAAAGCGCGTATTTTCCCGCTTTTTTCGGCCCGGACAGGGGAGAATGATCCTCCTCCTGTCCCGCACGACGCGCACATCCGGCGGGAAAGCCGCCCCGGTGTACGTTCTTAAATCTTTTTTAAAAAATCATTCAGACAATATTCACGCATTCCCGGAGGCCCCATGATATACTTTGACCATCAGATAAATGTAAAGACTTCTTAATCTCCCAAATCCCTTTTTGAAACCTTGGTTCCTGATGATGAAGCCCGCGCCACTCTCCGGCGCGGGCTTTTTCATATGTTTTTATTCAGTATTCCGAAAGCAGCCCGCAGAAATCGAAGGTCGCGAAATAATCCTTCGCGGTCTCGGCCCTGCGGATCAGCTGGACGCTCCCGTCCTCCTTTAAGAGGAGCTCCGCGCTCTTAAGCTTTCCGTTATAATTGTAGCCCATCGCGAACCCGTGCGCGCCGGTGTCGTGGATGAAGAGAAGGTCTCCCTTTTCGATCTCCGGAAGCTCCCGGTCCACCGCGAATTTGTCGTTGTTCTCGCAGAGGGACCCGGTCACGTCGTAAACGTGGTCCAGGGGCGCGTCCTCCTTCCCGAGCACGGTGATGTGGTGGTACGCGCCGTACATGGCCGGGCGCATGAGGTTCACCGCGCAGGCGTCCGTGCCGATATATTCCTTATAGATATGCTTCTCGTGGATCGCCTCCGTGACGAGCGCGCCGTACGGGCCCATCATGAAGCGCCCCATCTCGGTGCAGAGGGCGACGTCGCCCATCCCCTCCGGGACCAGGATCTCCTCGTAGACCTTCCTGACGCCCTCGCCGATCGCGAGGATGTCGTTCGGCTCCTGCTCCGGGCGGTAAGGGATCCCGACGCCGCCGGAAAGGTTGATAAAGCGGATGTCCGCGCCGGTCTCCTTCTTCAGGCGGACCGCCTCGCGGAACAGGATCCCCGCGAGCTTCGGATAATACTCGTTGGTGACGGTGTTGCTCGCGAGGAACGCGTGGAGGCCGAACTCTTTCACGCCCTTCGCCTTCATGATCCGGAACGCCTCGGTAATCTGCTCCGGCGTCATGCCGTACTTCGAATCCTCGGGGTTGTCCATGATGCCGTTCGAAAGCTCGAACATGCCGCCCGGATTGTAGCGGCAGCTCATGACCTCGGGAAGCTTTCCCAGCACCTTCTCGACGCACTCGATATGGGTGAAGTCGTCGAGGTTGATGATGGCGCCGAGCCGGTCCGCGTACGCGAACTCCTCCGGCGGCGTATCGTTCGAGGAGAACATGATCTCATGGCCGCGGAAGCCGCACGCCTCGCTCATCATGAGCTCGGTCATGGACGAGCAGTCCGTGCCGCACCCGTACTCCTTCAGGATATTTAAAAGGAACGGGTTCGGCGTCGCCTTGACCGCGAAATACTCGCGGAAGCCCTTGTTCCACGCGAAGGCCTGGTTCACCCTGCGCGCGTTCTCCCGGATGCCCTTCTCATCGTAGATGTACCACGGCGTCGGGTACTGCTTCGCGATCTCTCTCGCCTTCTCCAGTGTCAGGAACGCTTTCTTTTTCATTGCATGATCCTTTCTTTCGGCACGCCGGGGACTCCCGGCGCGTAACACGTCCGCGCCGCGGCGCGTGACATATGATCACTGTACATGGGTATGCGTGTACAGGTGCTCCATACAGTATTCGTAGTCTCCGGCGCATTTCGAGCAGTAGCGGAACTCCAGCTCCGGCGCGTCAAGCTCCGTGCGCCCGCAGACCGCGCAGCGGTGGCGCGCCGTCTTCCCGGACGATGCTCCGGCATTGGCCGCGCCTGCCCTGTCCATATTCACGATCTTCCTCTCCGGCGCCCCGCCGGCAGCCTTCCTGAAATCCGCGCGGCGCTTCATCTCCTTCGGCGAAAACCTTCCGAAGATCCCGGACACCTTGAGGAACAGGAAGAGGTTCATGAGGCTGAGGACGATGGTGACCTTCTCCACCATGCTCCCTGTGATAAAGGCGTAGGCCTCAAGGACACAGTAGAAGGCCGCGAGGTATTTCGCCTTGATCGGGATCACGAAGTACAGGTAGAACTGCATCTCCGGGAAGGTCAGCGCGAACGCGAGGAAGATCGACAGGTTCAGGTTCGACGGCGTGAGCGGCCAGACGGAACCGGTCGCGAAATACAGGATGAAGGCCGCCAGGATGTGGAAGAACACGCCCGCGAACATGAACACGTTGAATTTGAAGGTCCCCCAGACGCGCTCCAGCGTCGTGCCGATGGAAAAATAGACCCAAAGGAGCAGGACGCCCCAGAGGATACTGGTGCTCGGCGGGTAGATGAGGAACGTGAAGAGCCTCCAGACCTGTCCCTTCAGGATAAGGGCAGGGTCCAGCGCAAGATACGTATAATATGCGTAGGGATTCCACACCGCGATCACGAATCCCGCCGCGTAGAGCGCGGTAAAAAAGCGCATAAGGCCCGGCACCGCGTATTTTCCGAACCTGAGTTCAAGCTTTCTGAAAAATTCCATATGCTCCCCTGGGTCATGTCCCGTCCGCGGGACGTTATTTGATCTCTTTAAAAAAATATAGTCCATTATAAAAACGCGCCTGTGTGTTTGTCAAACGACTTTCCCGCCCCAGTGTGTTCATTGAATAAAGGCTCCGCTTATGCTAAAATTGCTTATTAACGGACTGTCAGGAACAGTCCGGAAAAGATGACCTGAGTTGTCTTTCACGGAGTATGATCAGTCAGCTATGGATAACGGAAAAGAAAAAAGCGGGATCTTCACGCTCGGGATCGATATTGGTTCCACGACTGTAAAGATCGCGATCCTTGACGAAGAAAAAAATATATGCTTCTCCGACTATGAACGCCATTTCGCGAACATCCAGGAGACGCTCGCCCAGCTTCTCCTCAAGGCGGAGGAAAAGCTCGGGCCGCTTGCCGTGCGCCCCATGATCACGGGCTCCGGCGGGCTCACGCTCGCGAAGCATCTCGGCGTGACCTTCACGCAGGAGGTCGTGGCGGTCGCCACGGCGCTCAAGTTCTACGCGCCGCAGACAGACGTCGCGATCGAGCTCGGCGGGGAGGATGCCAAGATCATCTACTTTACGGGCGGGATCGACCAGCGCATGAACGGAATCTGCGCGGGCGGCACCGGCTCGTTCATCGACCAGATGGCGTCCCTCCTCCAGACCGACGCCGGGGGACTGAACGAGTACGCGAAAAACTATAAAGCCATCTACCCGATTGCGGCGCGCTGCGGCGTGTTCGCGAAGACGGATATCCAGCCCCTCATCAACGAGGGCGCGACCAAGGAGGACCTGTCGGCCTCCATC
>OMSM01000009.1 GCA_900313745.1 uncultured Lachnospiraceae bacterium | reverse complement strand
CTCCGGGACCATCACTGCCGCGGTCTGCAGGCCCGCCATGTTGAAGCATTTGGTCGGCGCGATGCAGGTCACGCTGATCCTCGCGCAAGTCTCCGACGCCGAGGCGAAGGGAACATACTGCTTCCCGGGATCGGTAATATCACAGTGGATCTCGTCGGAGATCACGGTGACGCCGTGCTTCGCGCAGAGCTCTCCGATCCTTGCAAGCGTCTCTTTGTCCCAGATCTTTCCCACGGGGTTGTGGGGGTTGCAGAGAATCATGAGCGAGGTCTGGGGATCCGCGAGTTTTGCCTCAAAATCCTCCCAGTCGATGCTGTAGACGCCGTCCTTAAGGAGGAGGGGATTCTCCAGCACCCTCCTGCCGTTGTTGAGGATGGAGTTGTAGAAGATATTGTAGACCGGAGTCTGGATCAGCACGTTCTCCGCAGGGGTGGTGAGCTTGCGCACCGCGGTGGAGATCGCGGGGATCACGCCGGTCGTGAAGATGAGCCAGTCATGCCCGATCCTGAGGCCGTGCCGCCTCTCCCACCAGCCCTGGTAGGCTTCGTACCACTTCTCCGGGATCTCCGTGTAGCCGAAGATGCCGTTGTCAAGGCGCTCCGCGAGACGCGCCCGGATCTCCGGGGCGACCTTGAAATCCATGTCGGCGATCCACATGGGGAGCTCGTTTTCGCCGATCTCCCACTTGGACGCGTAGGTGCTCCTGCGGTCGGTTACGGTGTCGAAATCGTACTTCATCAGAGCCTTCCTCCCTCGATGCCCTGCAGGAATTCCACGGCGCGTTTCGTCTTCGGCGCGGTGAAGAATTCCTCGGCGGTGTCCTCCTCGACGATCAGCCCGTCCTCCATGAGGATGACGTGGTTGGCGACGCGGCGGGCGAATTCCATCTCGTGGGTGACGACCACCATGGTGGTGCCGTCCTCCGCCAGCTGCTTCATGACGTCGAGGACCTCGCCGGTGAGCTCCGGATCCAGCGCCGACGTGGGCTCGTCGAAGAAAATGACGCCGGGCTTCGAGACCATCGCCCTGGCGATCGCGACCCTCTGCTGCTGGCCGCCGGAGAGCTTGGAGGGATAGAAGCTGCTGTGGTCCAGCATTCCGACCTTCTCCAGCGCCTCCCTGCCGAGCTTCTCCGCTTCCGCCTTCTTCATCCTGCGGGCGATGATGAGGCCCTCGGTGACGTTCTCCAGCGCGGTTTTGTTGCCGAAGAGCTGGTAGTCCTGGAAGACAAAACCGATCCGCCTGCGGTAGGAAAGCACGTCGCGGCGGGACGCGTGGTGGAGCTCGTAAGTTTTGCCGTCAAAAACTACTCTGCCGCCGTCAGCCTGCTCGAGGAAGCTTAAGCAGCGAAGCATGGTGGTCTTGCCCGAGCCGCTCGGGCCGAGGATGGCGATCACGTCGCCGTCGTTGACGCGGAAGCTGACGTCCCGGAGCACGACCTTGTCGCCGAAGCTCTTGCGGATATTCTGTACTTCGATCATGTTCATCTCCATGCCGGGCACTTTGTGCGAGGCGCGCGCCGGGAAGCTGCGGATGCAGTTTTCCGGCTGCGATAAGGGCTGTTTGGGCCCGGCACAAACAGCCGTGTGAAAAAACGGCGCATCAGCGCGGTTTTTCACACTAATGCCTCCTCTCCATTCTCCGCTCGATCGCGCGCTGGACGTAGGTGAGCACCGTGCTGAAGATCAGGTAGATCAGGCCGGCCTCACAGTAGAGCCAGAAGTAGTCGTAGGTGCGCGCCGCGATGCGCTGCGCCGTGGCAAGGATCTCGACCACCGCAACGCTGTAGGCCAGGGAGGTATCCTTCACGAGACCGATCAGTGAGTTGGAGAGCGGCGGGAAGGCCGCGCGCATTGCCTGCGGGATCACGACCCTCGTCATGCCCTGCCAGAACGTCATTCCTACGCAGTAGCAGGCCTCCATCTGTCCCCTGGGGATGGACTCGATCGCCGCGCGGATCGTCTCGGAGCAGTACGCGCCGACGGAGAGCGAGAAGACGATCACCGCGCTGGGGAAGGCCGCGAGCCTTATTCCTATGCTCGGAAGGCCGAAATAGACCACGAACAGCTGGACGATCATGGGGGTTCCGCGGATGATCCAGACATAAAAACGCGCCGCCTGGCGGGCGACAGGGATCTTCGCGACCTGGACCAGCGCCACAAGCAGTGCAATGATGAGACCGCAGGTAAAGGAGATGGCAGTCAGCGGTATGGTGACGCGGATGCCCGGGAGCAGCAGCTTCCAGAAGGAATCCGCGAGTTCAATCATTATGCGTTCGGACATAAGCTTATCTTTTCATAAAGACAAGGCCGCCGGCAGCGGGCTGCATGCCGGCGGCCTCATGATCCGTTATGTGCGTTGAAAACTTATCCGCACTGTCCCCCTGCCGCCCTCAGGCGGCCAGGTTCCGGCAGATTACTCGTTCGCGGTGACGTCGACGCCGAAGTACTTCTCGGAGATTTCCTTCAGCTCGCCGCTCGCAAGTGCCTCATCAAGGGCCTTGTTGATAGCCTCGACCAGGCGCTCTTCGCCCTTGCGGACCGGGATGTAGGAGCTGGGCTCGGGATCCGTGGTGCAGGCGACCTTCACTTCCTCTTCGGGATGCTCGCGCATGTAATCCGCGAATGCGGTCACATAGTTGAGCGTGCAGTCCGCGCGGCCGTTTAAGACCTCGGAGATGGACTGTGCCATGGCGTTGACGGGATCGAGCTCCGCGCCGTACTCCAGAGCGGTTGCGCCCCAGGTGCTGGTGGACTCGTTCGCGGCGACCTTGCCTGCGAGATCCTCGAAGGAGTGGATGTCGTCGTTGTCCGACTTCACAAGGATACCGCCCTGAACAAAGGCATAAGGGTTGGAGAAATCATACTTCTCCGCGCGCTCCTCGGTGTAGCCGACCTCGTTGATGACCGTGTCGATCTGGCCCGCGTCAAGCGCCGCGAAGATCGATGCCCACTCGGTCTCAAGATACTGGACATCGACGCCCAGATGCTTGGCGACCGCAGCAGCAACCTCTACGTCAAAACCGACGAGGTCGCCGTCCTCATTGTGATAGCTGTTGGGGGAATAGGTGCCCTCGGTGCCGACTACGATGTAACCGCGCTCCAGGATCTCGTCAAGAAGATCCTTCTCGCCCTCTTCTGCGGGCTCGGCAGCTTCCTCAGCGGGAGCGGCCTCCTCTTCGGGAGCGGCTTCCTCAGCGGTCTCTTCCGCGGGTGCAGCCTCTTCCGCCGCTGCAGGCTCGGCAGCAGGTGCCGCGGGAGCCGCTGCGGGAACAGCAGCGCATCCGGTAAGCAGTGCGGCAAGGAGAAGCGCGCCGGCCTTCCTCGCAAGTTTTGCGGTCATGAGCTTGTTTTTCATAATGATCCTCCATACTGTGAACTTGGTAGTGACTGACTTGCCGCGATGTGCGGCGCTGATCCTTATACTGCTCTTTCCGGATCACTTTTTTCTTGCTATCATTTCCATAAGCTCAAGTCTCTGGGCGTCTGTGAAATGACAGAGATTGGAACAGACAAGGTTCTTGATCTCCCGGAAAGAGGTCTCCTCCTCGTTCCCCGTCAGGTATTCGACAGAGACGTTCAGCGCACGCGAAAGGCGCACGAGCACGTCCATGCAGGGCTTGCGCGTACCGTTTACGTACCTCGACAGCGATGTTTCGTCGACGCCGCTCATGTTCGCGAGTTCCCTCTGCGTCATCCCCTGCTGGGACAATATGCAGGAAAGTCTCTCTCCAAGTTCCATACCAATCCCCTTCCTTGCCAATTATTATAGGATCGTTTGACGCATTGTCAAGTGCTGCAAGGCGGGCAGTCTATTATATAGACTGCTGCCATTATTGTTCAGACCCATGTTGATATATTACGAGGACTCGCTCATCCGGTGTTCCCGGCGCTTCGCACAGCCCCGGGAACACCGGATTTCTCGAGTCCTCTTCAACTTATTTCTGCATGGGTCTGGACATTAACCCGTCTGCCGTGCCTTAATACAGCCAGACTGCCAACGCTTCCATCTCCTCGTCAGGGGTGACGATGAGGCAGTGGTTCTCCACGCGGACCGCGGCTCCGGTCCCGGCGTAAACCTCGCCGATTCTCTCCGGGCAGCCATCGGGAAGCGGGACGACGAGCTCTTCGGGCACCTCTCCGCGGAAGCGGTGGATCACGGCGTAAGCACCGCAGGCACCGGCATTGTCAGGTGACGCGGAGACGTTTCCGGGCGCGTCGGGTACAGGTGCCAGAGAACCGTCCCCTGGCACCT
>OMSM01000488.1 GCA_900313745.1 uncultured Lachnospiraceae bacterium | reverse complement strand
TTTCCATAAGGAACGGAGGATGGGCCGGGGACTTCGCATTTGCTTTTTATGTTCTAATTCGCTATAGTATTTAAGATATTGTCCGGCAGTGAACCTTAGGGGGAAATTATGTCTGTGACGAGAATTGTTGTGGATGCCATGGGCGGCGACAACGCCCCGGGCGAAATCATAAAGGGAGCGCTCGAAGCGCTGCCTCTTTACCCGGACGCGCACATTATCCTTTCCGGCCGCAGGGAAGCGGTCGAGGCCGGGCTCTCCGGGAAGAGTTTTCCTTCGGACAGGCTCGAGATCCTGGATGCTCCGGAGGTCATAGAGACGGGCGAGCCCCCGGTGAAGGCGGTCCGCACCAAGAAGGAATCCTCGCTGGTGAAGGGGCTGATGATGGTAAGGGGCGGAGAAGCAGACGCCTTCATCACGGCGGGAAGCTCCGGTGCTACCCTGGTCGGAGGACAGATCATCGTCGGAAGGATCAGAGGAATCGAGCGTCCGCCGTTTGCACCGATCATTCCTACCGCAACCGGGCCCGCGCTTTTAATCGACTGCGGGGCCAACGTGGATGCCAGGGCGTCACATCTTGTCCAGTTCGCCCAGATGGGCTCCATCTATATGGAGAATGTCGTGGGAATCCGCCGTCCGAGGGTCGCACTGTTAAACATCGGTGCGGAGGAGGAGAAGGGCAACGCGCTCATCAAGGAGACGATGCCGCTCTTAAGGGAACTGACCAACATTAACTTCATCGGAAATATCGAGGCCAGGGATATCCCGGCCGGCGGTGCGGATGTCGTGGTCTCCGACGCGTTCGCGGGGAATATCGCGCTTAAGATGTACGAGGGCGTCGCGGCGACGCTGCTCTCCGAGATAAAGAAGGGAATGACCTCTACATTGCGCGCAAAGATCGGAGCCCTGCTGGTGAAGCCGGCGCTGAAGGAGACTCTGAAATCATTTGACGCTTCTGCCTACGGCGGAGCGCCCATGCTTGGGCTTACGGGACTGGTTGTCAAGACGCATGGCAACGCGAAGGCAAACGAGATCAGAAATGCCGTCGGACAGTGCATTGAGTGGAAGGATAAAGCCATCAACGACAGGTTTGTCGAGGAAATGGGACTAAAGAAGTAAGGGAGGTTCAACATGGAACTCGAGAAATTAAAGGAAATCATCAGCCAGGTCTTAAGCGTAGACGCCAATGAGATCACCGAGGAGACCAGGATCACCGAGGACCTCGGGGCAGATTCCCTGGACCTTTATCAGATCGTTCTCTCCATCGAGCAGGAATTCAATATTTCCGTCGAGGATGAGAGAATCGAGAAGGTGACCACGGTCGGCGACGCGTTAAAACTGATCACGGAAGCGGTGAACGGTGGACGGGCATAAGACTGCAGGAATGCCCCATCTGTCATCTGATCTGCTGGAGGAGCGTATCGGTTACAGGTTTAAGGACCGGTACCTTCTTCAGTGTGCGCTGACCCATACCTCATTCGCCAATGAGCAGAGAATCCGGAACTGTGAGGACTACGAGCGTCTGGAATTCCTCGGCGATGCTGTGCTGGAGATGGTGAGCAGCGCTTTTCTGTATACCCGCTATCCCGGGGCAAAGGAAGGGGAAATGACGAGACTTCGCGCAAGCCTCGTCTGTGAGGCGGCGCTCGCATACTGCGCGAAGGATTTCGGCCTCTCGGATTTCATCCGTCTCGGAAAGGGTGAGGAGGCCGGAGGCGGCAGAGCGAAGGAGTCCATCATCTCGGATGTCTGTGAGGCGCTGATCGGGGCAATGTACCTCGACAGCGGCGGCATCGAATGCCCCAGGGAGTTTATCTATCGCTTCATTCTCTCCGATCTGGAGAACAAGCGCCTGTTCTATGACGCGAAATCCAAACTTCAGGAGTATATCCAGCAGCAGAACGGTACAATTGAATACCGCCTTCTGGAAGAGAGCGGCCCCGGACATATGAAGCATTTTGTCGTTTCTGCCGTTGTAAACGGCGAGGAGCGCACAGTGGGCGAGGGGCGCTCCAAGAAGGAAGCCGAGCAGAATGCGGCGTTCGAAGTTTTGAAACAGATTAGGGACATTTCCTAGCACCGGTCAGACATGTATCTTAAGAGCATAGAGATTCACGGTTTCAAATCCTTTGCAAACCGGATCAATTTTCAGTTTCATAACGGGATCACAGCGATCGTCGGGCCGAACGGCTCCGGCAAAAGCAATGTCGCCGACGCGGTCCGGTGGGTTCTCGGCGAGCAGAGGGTCAAACAGCTCAGAGGCGCGTCCATGCAGGACGTTATCTTCTCCGGAACGGAGGCGAGAAAGCCGATGGGCTATGCCTATGTGGCGATCACGCTGGATAATTCCGATCATCAGCTGGCCGTGGATTACGACGAGGTCACTGTCGCAAGGAGGCTCTATCGCTCGGGGGAGAGCGAATATCTGCTCAACGGTACCGCCTGCCGGCTGAAGGACGTCAACGAGCTTTTCTACGATACCGGCATCGGCAAGGAAGGTTACTCCATCATCGGGCAGGGCCAGATCGAGCGCATCCTTTCGGAGCGACCGGAGGACAGGCGCGAACTGTTCGACGAAGCGGCCGGAATTGTCAAATTCAAGCGGCGCAAGGAGACTGCGGAGAAAAAACTCTCCAGCGAGCAGGAAAACCTTGTCCGCGTCCGCGACATCATCCAGGAGCTCGACAAGCAGCGCGGCCCGCTGGAGAAACAGTCGCTCAAGGCCCAGGATTACCTGCGCCTGCGAGAGGAACTTAAGCGTCTCGAAGCGAACATGTTTCTTATCGAGAACAAGGATCTCACAGCCAGGCTGAATGAGACCGCCGGGCGAAGCGAGACAGCCCAGCGGGACCTTGGTGAGGCAAAGGAGGAGTTTGAGCGCATCCGCGCGGAGTACGATCTCCGTACAGCCGAGCTCGAGGAGCTGGAGAAGGGCATCACCGAGGCGAGGGATGAAATCGCCCGCACCAATGTCGTCCGCGGACAGCTGGAGGGAGACGTCAAGGTCTACCGTGAGCAGATCAAGGCCGGAGAGAGCAGCATGGCCCACTTCCGCACGCGGCTGGGTGCGATCAGCACTGAGCTGGATGCGAGGAAGAAGGAGCGCGATGACGCCCTTACCCGCTGTCAGGCAATTGAGGCGCGGATGAATACTCTGTCCGCCGAGCGGGCCGGGGTTGCCTTTGAGCTGGACACGACGAAGGAAAGCCGGGAGGGTCTCGAGCAGAAGATCGATGAGAGCCAGAGCGCCATCATAAAGACCCTCGAGGAGAGAGGTGCGATCCGCTCGAGAATTGCAGGAATCGCGGCAAGCCGGGAGCAGCTGGAGATCCGTCGGGCGGAGCTGACGTCAAAACTTGTCCGCGTCCGGACGGACGAATCCAGGCAGGATGAGCTCATTGCCGGTTTTGAGGCGGATTTCGAGCGCGTAACCGGAGAGATCGCCAGGGCAAAGGAGGAACGCGCATCCGCTGACAAAGAGCTGGCAGGGATGAAGGATATCCTGGCGGAGAACGACCGCATACTTCAGAGGGAGAAAATCGCCTATCACCAGGACCGCACCAAGCTGGAGCAGCTTCTTAATCTCACGGAGCGCTATGATGGCTTCGGCCAGAGCGTAAAGCAGGTGATGGAGCACCGGTCCGAGGAGAAGGGACTCATCGGGGTCGTGGCCGATCTCCTCAAGACGGACGCAGGATACGAGACAGCGATTGAGACCGCCCTGGGGGGCAGCATACAGAATATCGTCACCGAGGACGAAGCAACGGCGAAGCGCATGATCTCCATGCTGAAGCGGGAGAAGGCGGGACGCGCGACCTTCCTTCCGCTGGACAGCATAGAAAAGGGCCAGAAATTCCGCGATGAAGCCGCCCTCAGGGAACCCGGAGCGATCGGGCTTGCCTCAACTCTTGTCCGGATCGACCCCAGATACAGTGCGGTCGCGGAGAGCCTTCTCGGCAGGATCCTCGTGGTGGACAGCTTTGACCATGCTTCCGCGATCGGGCGCAGATATCGCCATGCCTTCCGTATCGTCACGGTGGACGGCGAGATGTTCATTCCCGGAGGCGCGGTCAGCGGAGGAGCGTTTAAAAACAGCTCCAACCTTCTCGGAAGGCGCAGGGAGATCGCAGAGCTGCAGGAGAAGGTAAAGCAGCACAGGGAAGCTGAGGAGAAGGCCGAGGAGGCAATCGAGAACACCAAGAGGCGCAGAAATGAGCTCCGCGCCCTTATCGCCACATCGGACACCCGCATGCAGGCCCTTCTGATCGAGCAGAACACGGCGAGGCTCAACGTCATCCGCGAGAAGGAAAAGAAGCAGGAGACGGAGGGGAGCTACGAGGAGATGCGCGCGGAGGCGGTATCCATAAAGGACCGCACCGAGGAACTCGTCGCGGAGAAGAACGCCGCGGAAATGCAGCTTGCGGCATCGGAGCGCACGGAAAAGGAAACCACGGAGGCCATAGAGAAGCTCCAGGCCGAGGTGGAAGTTTTTACAGGAAAAGAGGCGGAGCTTGGCGACAAGGTCGCGGAGTACGACATCGAGCTGGGCCGTGTCAGAGAGGCGCTCTCCTTCGAACAGCAGAACCGGGACCGCGCGGAGGAGGAGCTCTCCAGAGTGGAATCCGAGCGGAGGGAGATTGAGGAGAGCATCACCGCGGGAACCGGGGAGATCGCGGAGAAGAAAAGCGCGATAGAGAAGATCGAGCAGACGATCCTTGCCTCCGCGGACGTTCTTTCGGATGCGGAGAAGAGGCTTAAGAGCAGTACGGAGAGAAAGAATGAGCTCTCCGCGGAACAGAAGGGATTCTTCGACCGCAGGGAGGCGCTCTCCGACCAGATAAGCGGCCTGGACAAGGAGTGCTTCAGGCTCAATGCCCAGAGAGAGAGGCTGCAGGAAAACCTCGATTCCAGGATTGCCTATATGTGGGATGAGTACCAGCTGACTCTGAGCGACGCGTACGGGCTTCAGGACGAGACGCTCACCGAGCCTAATCCGATGAAGCGGAGGATCGGCACGCTGAAGCAGGAGATCAGGGATCTCGGACCGGTCAATGTGAACGCTATTGACGAGTATGCCGCGCTGATGCAGAGATATACCTTCATGAAGGGCCAGTACGACGACCTGATCGAGGCGGCGGAGAGCCTGAAGGGGATTATCAGCGAACTGGATACGAACATGCGGAAGCAGTTCAGGGAGCAGTTCGCCCGGATCAACAGGGAGTTCAACGAGGTCTTCCGTGAGCTCTTCGGAGGCGGAACAGGATCGCTGGAGCTGATCGAGGACCAGGACATTCTGGAGGCGGGAATCCGGGTGATCGCCCAGCCACCGGGCAAGAAGCTGCAGAATATGATGCAGATGTCCGGCGGGGAGAAATCGCTCACGGCAATTGCGCTTCTTTTTGCGATACAGAACCTGAAGCCCTCGCCCTTCTGCCTTCTGGACGAAATAGAGGCGGCGCTGGACGAGAGCAATGTTGTAAGGTTTGCGATGTATCTGCACAAACTGACGAAATATACGCAGTTTATCGTGATCACCCACAGAAGGGGAACCATGGAGCAGGCGGACCGCCTTTACGGCATTACGATGCAGGAAAAGGGAATCTCCGCCCTGGTCAGCGTGAGCCTGATCGACAAGGACCTGGACAACTAGCAGGGGCTGTCTGCAGGAAAGGCTGAAGGTCCGGGAATACAGCGTCCCGGAAGAATGGTGGCAGGATGAAGTTTTTCTGGAAAAAAGAGAAGAAGGCTGTCGGAGAGGAAATCCGGGAGCAGGAGCCGTCTGAGGAAACAGGACAGGCTGCCTCCGCAGCAGGGGAGAGAGAGGATGCGCCATCATCCGTTCCGGCGGAAGAGATTCCCGGGGAACAGGAGCCGGAAGTGATCCCGGATACGGAGGATACCGCGGAAGAAGCGCAGGTTCTGCCCGGGACGCCGGAAACCGCACCGGAGAAGCCGGAGGGGAAGGGATTCTTCGCCCGCCTGGTCTCGGGGCTTGCCAAGACGAGGAACAGCATCGCCGGAAGCCTCAACCGGGTCTTCATGCGCCACAGCCAGATCGATGAGGACTTCTATGAGGAACTCGAGGAGATCATGATCACCGGTGACATGGGTGTGGAGACCACGGACAGGATCCTCACCGACTTAAAGCGCCAGGTGAAGGAGAAGAGGATCAGGGAGCCCGGGGAATGCAGGGAGCTCCTGATAGAGTCCGTAAAAGACCAGATGAAGGTAGGGGAGAACGCCTACGACTTCGAGAAAGGCCCCGCCGTAGTACTGATCATCGGCGTCAACGGGGTGGGCAAGACCACTTCGGTCGGCAAGATGGCGGGAATATACAGGGCGGCGGGAAAGAAGGTGCTGATCGCGTCCGCCGATACCTTCCGCGCTGCGGCCAACGAGCAGCTTACAGAGTGGGCTCACCGCGCGGGAGTGGACATCATCAGTGCCCCCGAAGGTTCTGACCCTGCGAGCGTCGTGTTTGACTCGGTGAAGGCGGCAAAAGCGAGGGGAGTGGATATCCTCCTCTGTGACACCGCAGGACGGCTGCACAACAAGAAGAACCTGATGGAGGAGCTGAGGAAAATCGACCGCATCATCACCAGGGAATTCCCGGAGGCATACCGGGAGAACTTCATTGTCCTGGACGGCACGACAGGCCAGAACGCGCTCTCCCAGGCCAGGGATTTCGGAGAGGTGACGAACCTTACCGGCATCATCCTGACCAAGATGGACGGAACCAGCCGCGGAGGCATCGCGATCGCAATCCAGGCGGAGCTGGGCATTCCCGTGAAGTTCATCGGAGTAGGGGAACACCTCGAGGATTTCCAGAAATTCTCGCCGGAGGAATTCACCAATGCTCTGTTTGCGGAGCTTCCGGACAGGCAGGAGTAAGGAATTCACTATAGAAAGGGTTTATGGGAGGAAACGGCATGAGCGGGGAACTGCTAACATTAGACCGCTTTGAAGAAGCTTATGAGACGGTTTCCAGGGTCACTCTCAGGACAGAGCTCACCTATTCGGATTACTACAGCGAGCTCACCGGGGCGAAGGTCTATCTGAAGCCGGAAAATATGCAGCGCACGGGCGCGTACAAGATAAGAGGCGCCTATTACAAGATTTCAACGCTCACGGACGAGGAGAGAAGCCGCGGCATCATCACCGCGTCAGCGGGGAACCATGCCCAGGGCGTGGCATACGCGGCCCATGCCTACGGCGCCAAGGCGGTGATCGTCATGCCTACGACGACCCCGCTCATCAAGGTCAACCGGACCAAGGCGCTTGGAGCAGAAGTCATACTTTACGGAGATGTGTACGACGAGTCCTGTGAGCACGCCTACAAGCTCGCGGAGGAGAACGGCTACACCTTTATTCATCCCTTCGACGATCTCATGGTCGCCGCCGGTCAGGGCTCAATCGCGATGGAAATCATCAAGGAGCAGCCTCTCGCGGATACCATCCTGGTCCCTGTGGGCGGAGGCGGACTTGCCGCGGGCGTCTCCACGCTTGCCAAGCTTCTTAAGCCGAATATCCGCGTGATCGGCGTCGAGCCGGAGGGGGCGGCCTGCCTTAAGGCTTCCTTCGAGGCGGGCAAGGTGACCACGCTCGACAAGGTGAGCACGATCGCCGACGGCACGGCGGTGAAAACTCCCGGAAGCCTGATTTTCCCTTATCTCCAGAAAAACCTCGATGAAGTCGTGACAGTGGCTGACGAGGAGCTGGTCATGGCTTTCCTCGACATGGTGGAGAACCACAAGATGGTCGTGGAAAACTCCGGGCTGCTCACCGTCGCGGCACTGAAGCATCTTGATCTTGCGGGACACAAGGCGGTTTGTGTGCTTAGCGGCGGAAACATGGACGTGATCACGATGAGCTCCGTCGTCCAGCAGGGACTTATTCTCCGTGACCGGATCTTTACCGTATCCGTGCTGCTTCCGGACAAACCGGGCGAGCTCTCCCGCGTTTCCGGAATCATCGCGGAGGAGAACGGCAATGTGATCAAGCTCGAGCACAACCAGTTCGTCTCCATCAACAGGAACGCAGCCGTGGAGCTTCGTATTACGCTGGAAGCCTTTGGAACGGAGCACAAGAACACGATTCTCGGACGGCTGGAGAAGGAAGGCTACAAGCCGCGCCTGGTGAGGACCGCGGTTTAGGCCGCGCCCCCGGATAAACCTGGACAAAGAGGTGGCGTTATGGCTCTGGACGACATGAAGAATACCGGAAAAGAGGATACTTCCGGACATGAGATAACGGCGAAGGGGTATATGCGCTATCTCGTCAATATCCTCGTCCTGTGCGGCATAATTCTCGCGCTGACTGCCGCGGTGGTTTTCCTGCTCGTAAGGCTTGGTACGCAGGGAAGGGAATACAGGGCCCTGGAGGAGGAGCTTAGCGCGATAAGCGAGGGAAAACAGTACTATACGGACGAAGAGCTGAAGGCAATGACCGCAGAGAGCGGGGAGAGAGAGGCAGTCAGGGCACGGAGCGCTCTCCTTCAGCAGATCCAGAGTTCACTGGAGTCCGGCGAGAGCACGATCAGCATGCTTCGCAAGCTTTTCCCCGGGGATCTGGTGGTCAAGAACGGGGAGAAGTATTATTTTTATCCTGTGGATGCCGAAGCGCCGAAGAACGGATTCGGCGGCCGGGATTTCCGTCTGGATGACCAGGGACATCTCTCCTATGTCGGGGACGAAGATGTCGGGACCGTCCTGGGAATTGATATCCCTGATGCTTCCGCGGTCACTTCGTGGGACGACGTAAAGGAAAGCGGCGTGAGTTTTGCCTTCCTGGAGATCTTCAGGGAAGAGGTCTCGCCGGAGGATGGCGGGACGTCTTATGTGCCCGACGAATCCTTTGCCGGGAATGTCCGTCTGGCCGGGGAGGCCGGCATCGAGACGGGCGGAAGCTTCAGCCTTCATGCGTTGTCAGCCGATGAGGCGGAGGCTGCAGCCGATGCTGCAGTACAGGTCCTGAAGGAAGCGGGACTCGAGGAGTGCCCCGTGGCGCTGGCCGTACTTCCGGGCACGGAGGACCAGGCAAGCCCAAGGCTCTCCAGGAGCGAATGGACAGAGAATGTTCTTGCCGCGGCGGCAAGGCTAAGGGAGAACGGCTACCGGCCGGTGATCCAGGGTACGATCGCCTCGTTTACCATGATGCTGGAGATCAGCGAGCTGGAGGAAGTGGACAAATGGATAATGAATTACCGCGAGGAGCTCTATTATCCGTATGACTTCACCTACTGGCAGTACGCGACGACGGGACAGGTAAACGGCATCACCGGCAATGTCAATATGGACATCCGCGTCTTCCGCAGCGGACAGTGATGATCAGGTACACGCCCCGGGATCCGGGCGGCCTGAAGATATAAGATGCAGTAAAGAAAAAACACTTGACACACCCCGGCATGCCTGCTAAAGTGTACTTTGCGTGCGCGCCGGGGGATTTTTACGCCCCGCGATGCGCAGGGGAGGCTCCGGCAGGCGATGATCAGCGAAGAAGAACGGATTGTAATCATGGGCAGGCTGTACGATTTCTACGGACAGCTGCTGACCCCTCACCGCCAGCGCATCTATGAAATGGCAGTCTATGAGGATCTTTCCCTGGCGGAAATTGCCGAGCGGGAGGGAATCAGCCGGCAGGCGGTGCACGACCTTCTGCGCCGGACGACGGCAATGCTGGAGCAGTACGAGGAGAAGCTTAAGATGATGCGCCGGTTTGACGCGATCCGGGCGATCGCATCCTCGCTTGAGGACAGGGAACTGGCGCAGAGAATTATAAAGGAACTGGACTGAAATGGCATTTGACAGCCTCACAGAGAAACTGAATAAGGTATTCAGAAGCCTCCGCGGCAAGGGGAGGCTCACGGAGGCGGATGTCCGTGCGGCGCTTAAGGAAGTACGCATGGCGCTGCTTGAAGCCGACGTCAATTTCAAGGTTGTGAAGCAGTTTATCGCGTCGGTGGAGGAGCGCGCAGTCGGCACCGACGTCATGAACGGCCTGAATCCCGCCCAGATGGTGGTGAAGATCGTCAACGAGGAGCTGACCTCGTTAATGGGATCGGAAACCACGGAGATAAAGTTCGAGCCGGGCCAGGCGATCACAGTCGTCATGCTTCTGGGACTCCAGGGCGCCGGCAAGACCACCACGGCTGCGAAGCTCGCCGGGAAGGTGAAGCTTAAGGGAAAGAAGCCTCTGCTCGCCGCACTGGACATCTACAGGCCCGGTGCGATCAGGCAGCTGCAGGTGAACGGGGAGAAGCAGGGCGTCGAAGTCTTCTCCATGGGTGACGGGCACCGTCCCGCGGATATCGCGAAGGCGGCAATAGAGCACGCAAAACTGAACCATGAGAACGTTGTCTTCCTCGACACCGCCGGCCGTCTCCAGATCGATGAGGAGATGATGGCGGAGCTCGTGGAGGTGAAGAATGCCGTTACCGTGCATCAGTCGCTGCTGGTCGTCGATGCGATGACCGGACAGGAAGCGGTAAACGTCGCGAAGACCTTTGATGAGCGGATCGGCATCGACGGCGTCATTCTGACCAAGATGGACGGCGACACCCGCGGCGGCGCGGCGCTCTCCGTAAAGGCCGTCACCGGCAAGCCCATTCTCTACGTCGGCATGGGCGAGAAGCTCTCGGACCTGGAACAGTTTTATCCTGACCGTATGGCAGGCCGCATCCTCGGAATGGGCGATGTGCTCTCCCTCATCGACAAGGCCCAGGCAAGCCTGGATGCCCAGGATGAGGCGAAGACGAAGGAGATGGCCGGCAGGGTAAGGAAAGGCCGGTTCGATTTCAACGACTACCTGGAGAGCATGAAGCAGATGCGCAAGATGGGCGGAATCTCCAGCATACTCGGCATGATGCCGGGAATGGGGATGAGCGCGCAGGATCTTGAGGGCGCCGTGGACGAGAAGAAGCTCGCGCACATCGAGGCGATCGTCCTCTCCATGACCCCGGAGGAGCGGGCCAATCCGGCCATCCTTACACCCCAGCGCAAGTTCCGCATCGCGAAGGGGTCGGGCAACAGCATTGCGGAGGTCAACCGCTTTATCAAGCAGTTCGGCGAGATGCAGAAGCTGATGAAGCAGATGTCCGGAATGTCGGGAAAGAAGAGACACGGAAATCCTTTCGGGGGACTTTCCCTCGGAGGGAGGAAGGGCGGATTCCCGTTCTGATCCGTTGATCGTATATAACATTCATTATTTATCAGGAGGAAAAACAAAATGGTTAAGATGAGACTGGCCCGTATCGGCGAGAAGAAGGTTCCTATGTACCGCATCGTTGTCGCGGATTCCCGCACCCCCAGAAATGGTGCCGTGATCGCCGAGATCGGTTCCTTCAACCCCAATGTTGAGCCTCACGAGGTCAAGATCAACGAGGATCTCGCGAAGGAGTGGCTGAACAAGGGTGCGCAGCCGACAACTGTTGTCGCCAAGCTGTTAAAGCAGGCGGGAGTGCGTAAGTAATCCCCCACTGGGTGAGTGCTGATGCATCAGTGGAGGAAGGTATGAAAGAATTGGTGGAAGTCATAGCGAAAGCTCTGGTGGAACACCCGGACGAGGTCGTGGTGACACAGACCGGCGAGGGAAAGAACATCAGGATCAAGCTCCACGTTGCCCCCTCCGATATGGGAAAGGTCATCGGCCGGCAGGGCAGGATCGCCCGTGCGATCCGCTCGGTGGTTAAGGCGGCCTCCACGCGGGAGAACATCCGCGTGGACGTGGACATTGATGATTGATCCGGCAGCACTGCCGGATGGCGGAAAAGCTTCAGCTTCCGGGCTCTTCGGAGAGGTCTTCTGATGGTTGATCGGTTTCGCGTCGGTATTATCACCGGAACGCATGGATTAAAGGGTGAAGTCCGGGTGCTTCCCACGACGGACGATCCCGACCGGTTCAGGTCCTTAAAAAACGTGCTGCTCACCGGCGCGGGTAAGGAAACGCCGGCTATTATCGAGCGCGCAGGCCGCGCAGGCCGGTTCATCGTCCTGAAACTCAGGGGAACCGACACCATCGAGCAGGCGGTCCTGCTCAAAGGAAGGTCAGTGGAAATCGACCGTGCGGACGCTGTCGAGCTGGAGGAAGGTGAACACTTCATTCCCGACCTGATCGGCTGTGAGGTGGTCACAGAGGAAGGACGTCTTCTGGGCCGACTGACGGATGTCATCCTCACGGGAGCGAATGACGTGTACGAGGTATCGGGCAGGGACGGCACCCTGCTTCTCCCGGTGATTCCGGAGTGCATAAAGTCAGTCGATACGGAGGGAGGCAGGATTACCGTCGCCTTGCTTCCGGGGCTGGAGGAGATTTACAGAAATTAACATGGTATTCAACATTCTTACGCTTTTCCCCGGGATGGTGGAGGCCGGCCTGAATACGAGCATACTCGGAAGGGCAGCGGAAAAAGGCCTGATCCGGATAAATGCCGTGGATATCCGCGACTTTACGGAGAACAGGCACCGCAGGGTAGATGATTACACCTACGGCGGGGGCGCGGGAATGCTGATGCAGGCGCAGCCGGTATATGATGCCTTTCTCGCTGCCGCCGGAGGCAGAAAACACAGGGTTATCTATCTTACCCCGCAGGGCAGGCTCTTTACCCAGGAATACGCGGCGGAGCTTGCGGCGGAGGATGAGATTACCCTGGTCTGCGGGCATTATGAGGGAATTGATGAGCGGGCGCTTGAAGCGATGAACGCGGAACCCGTGTCCATCGGCGACTATGTGCTGACCGGCGGGGAACTGCCTGCGATGGTGCTCGTGGACGCGGTATCGAGACTGATCCCCGGAGTGCTTGGAAACCATGAATCGGCGGATACCGAGTCCTTTGGCAACGGACTTCTGGAGTATCCGCAGTATTCCAGGCCGGAGGAGTGGATGGGCATGAGAGTGCCGGAGATCCTTCTTTCCGGCGATCATGCCAGGGTAGATGCCTGGCGTCTGGAGCAGTCCCTCTTAAGGACGAAGGAGCGCCGCCCGGATCTCTATGAGAAATACATAACGGAGCATCCGGAGGAAAAGGCGGGAAAAAGGGCCGGAAACCGCAAAAATACAAAGAAAACACATACAGGCTTGCAATGATGTGTTTTTTGTGTTAAATTGCTAATGTTGCGTACCTGGAGATCGTTTTCGGGATGCGCACGGAAATACGTGTGTTCCTCTGTCCGGATGCATGGTCGTGTGCACGGAGTATGAACATACCGGAACAGCGCTTGTTGCGAAGGCGGCATGGCCATAGAGCCATGGCAGATAAGGCCCGGCAGATATGCCGGAGCACTGCCCGGAGCTGGCCCAGGACGGCGCCATGACAGGAGACAGAGAAAATGAACGACATGATCAAAGAGATCGAGAGCGCCCAGTTAAAGGAGAGCGTTCCCCAGTTTAACGTCGGTGATACTGTTCGTGTACACAACCGTATCAAGGAAGGCAACCGCGAGCGTGTCCAGATGTTCGAGGGCACGGTGATCAAGATCCAGGGCGGAAGCAGCCGCCAGACCTTCACGGTCCGCAAGATTTCCTCCGGCGTCGGTGTTGAGAAGACGTGGCCGATTCATTCCCCGAACGTGGAGGGTGTTGACGTCATCCGCAGAGGTAAGGTCAGAAGAGCGAAGCTCAACTACCTGAGAAAGCTGAGCGGCAAGAAGGCCAAGGTCAAGGAGCAGATCGCTCCCAACAGAAAGTAATGAGGGAATCAGCCGCACGGAGACGTGCGGCTGATTTGTTTAGGACTGGGAATGCGCGGAGAGAGACGTCTTTCGGGACTTCAGTTTTATAAGAGAAAGCGGAGCATTCATCTTGGAGTGCTCCGTGAGATCATGCTCTGGGTACTTACCACCGCGATCGCGGTTTTCCTCGCAGGTGTTCTTGTCTACTTTTTCGGATTCCGCATCAGCCTCCTCGGGCAGTCCATGGAACCCGGGCTTGCCGCAGGGCAGGAAGTCCTCGTGGACCGCCTTGTTTACAGGGTGAGAGGGATACGCCGCGGGGAGGTAATCGCGTTCTACTCTGGGGGAAATGTGGAAGCTCATCCCTACATCAAGCGGGTGGTCGCTCTTCCGGGCGAGACGATAGAGCTTCGCGACGGGAGAATCTACATTAACGGTGAATCGGAGCCCGAAGCAGAGAATTACGACAAGATCGAGTATGCCGGCATGCTGGAAAAGCCGATGACGCTTGCCGAGGACGAGTTTTTCGTGCTTGGGGACAACCGCAACAACAGCGAGGACAGCCGGTCATCAGGAATTGGAACAGTCTCAAGCTCCATGGTGATCGGAAGAGTGTGGTACAAGCTTCCGGGAGACGGCATGATGATGGGGACGGTGCGCTGAGCGCAGCGCTGCCAGGGACAGGTGGCTTATGGATGTACAGTGGTACCCGGGACATATGACGAAGGCCAGGCGCCAGATGGAGGAAGATATCCGCCTGGTGGACCTGGTGATCGAGCTCGTCGACGCCAGGACGCCGGTGAGCAGCCGCAACCCGGACATAAGAACAATCCGCGGAAACAAGCCGGAGGTGCTGATTCTCAACAAAGCGGATCTCGCGGATCCGGAGAGAACGAAGAAGTTTGAGGAACTCTTCCTCTCCGAGGGCATCCCCGCCGT
>OMSM01000508.1 GCA_900313745.1 uncultured Lachnospiraceae bacterium | reverse complement strand
CTTCTTTGGCGGACACTGATGAAAAAGCCTTGACGACAGGAATCGCATTCTATATAATCGGTTTTTGGATATTTACCGATTAGTTTCTATGGGGGACGGGATGCGACGGAATTACCTGTCGAAACCGCGATAAGCGAGGAAATACAAACACGCTTGAGGAAGCCGTAAAGTGCTTCCTCCGGCGTGTTTTTTTGCGCCCCCTGAAAGCACAGCGCATTTAGTGCGGAAAGAAGAGGTGTGATATGAGTTCAGCCAACGTCAAAGTAGGCGAGCAGCCGATTTACGACGCCAGGGAGCTTGGTACGCCCAAGATGCTCATCCTTGGCATCCAGCATCTGTTCGCAATGTTCGGAGCGACGGTCCTGGTACCCGTGCTCACGGGATTAAGCGTTTCCACAACGCTGCTGTTTGCCGGTATCGGAACGCTGATGTTCCACGCGATCACGAAGAAGAACGTGCCCGCTTTCCTGGGTTCCTCCTTCGCTTTCCTCGGCGGCTATTTCGCCATCGCCCCCGGCGGGGATCCGGCGCTTCTCCCGTATGCCTGCTTCGGCGTCGCGGTGTCCGGACTCCTCTACCTCGTACTTGCAGCCCTGTTCAATGCCTTCGGCGCGAGCAAGGTCATGCGCTATTTCCCTCCGATCGTCACCGGCCCGATCATCATTGCCATCGGCTTAAACCTCTCGCAGTCCGCCATCGATAACTGCGCGAGCAACTGGGGAATCGCCCTGGTAGCCATCGTCATCATCATCGTCTGCAATATCTGGGGCAAGGGCATGATCCGCATCGTCCCGATCATCATGGGCGTGCTTGGCTCCTACCTCGTGGCCGCCGTGACCGGCAACATTGACTTCACCCCGGTGAAGGAAGCGGCCTGGATCGGCTTCCCCATCGTCTGGAAGAGGACGGTTTTCGGAATCTTCACGGGCGGGAACATGAACGGCTCCCTGCTTGCCACCGCTGTGATTACCATCGTCCCGATCGCGTTTGCGACGATGATGGAGCACATCGGCGACATCTCCGCGATTTCTTCCACGGTAGGAAAGAACTTCATCAAGGATCCCGGCCTGAACAAGACACTGATGGGCGACGGACTTGCGACAACGGTCGCCTCCCTCTTCGGTGCTCCGGCCAACACCACCTACGGCGAGAATACCGGCGTGCTCACCCTGACCAAGGTCTATGATCCCTTCGTCATCCGCCTGGCAGCCTGCTTCGCCATCGTCCTTTCCTTCTGCCCGAAGTTCGCTGCGATTATCGAGGTGATGCCCGCCGCGACCATGGGCGGTATCTCCCTGGTGCTCTACGGCATGATTTCCGCCGTCGGTGTCCGCAACATCGTTGAGACCAAGGCGGACTTCTCCAAGAGCCGCAACGTCATCATCGCTGCCCTGATCCTGGTGCTCTCCATCGGAATCAACTATTCCTCCATCGGAAGCATTAACATCCCTCTGGGCTCCGCGACCATCAGCCTCTCCGGTCTTGCGGTCGGATCCCTGGTCGGAATTATCCTGAATGCCATCCTTCCGGAGAAGGATTACGTCTTTGAGGACGACAGCCCCAACCCTACCGGCGTCGACTTCGAGATGGCGCAGGGGAAGAGCATCCGCGAGAAGTAATAAATAAGGAACTTCTACATACAGTAAACTGCCGTACCGGGAAAACCAGCGCGGCAGTTTTTTGCTAGCAGGATCAGATATCCAGGGAGGCGCCGCAATGAGTGTTATTTCTATTCCATACGGGGAGGGAAGAGTATCCTGCGAACTGCCGGATGACCGGCTGTCGGGGGTGCTCGTACCGGAACTTCATGAGTATATTCCGGAAAAAAGCGGGGAGGAGCTGATCCGCGATGCCATGGAGCACCCCATCGGCAGTCCGACCCTTAGGGAGCTTGCGAAAGGAAAGAAGCGGGTCGTTATTATTGCGTCAGACCATACCAGGCCGGTGCCGTCCAGGCTGATTATTCCGGAGATGCTCCGCCAGATCCGGGAGGGAAATCCTGAAGCGGAGATCACTATACTTGTCGCGACGGGGTGCCACCGCCCGTCGCGGAGGGATGAACTCATCCGCAAGTTCGGAGAGGAGATCGTCGGCCGCGAGAGAATAGTGATTCACGACTGCGATGACAAAGACGGGCTTGTACCGGCAGGCACGCTTCCTTCCGGCGGGGAACTTGTACTGAACCGGCTGGCTGTGGAGTGCGATCTGCTGACTGCGGAGGGGTTTATTGAGCCGCATTTCTTCGCCGGCTTTTCCGGGGGACGCAAGAGTGTCCTTCCAGGGATCGCATCCCGCAGCACCGTACTCTACAACCATAATTCCGCATTTATCGGCAGCCCGGAAGCGAGAACAGGGAACCTTGAGAGGAACCCCATACATGAGGATATGGTTTATGCGGCGCGGCGCGCAAAACTTGCCTTCATTGTCAACGTGGTCATCAATCCGGAGAAAAAGGTGATTTTCGCTGCGGCAGGAGACATGGAGAAAGCGCACGCAGAGGGCTGCCGCTTCCTTGACGGCCTCTGCAGGATCAACGCGCCGGAAGCGGACATAGTCATCACTTCCAACGGCGGCTATCCGCTGGATCAGAACATATATCAGGCGGTAAAGGGAATGACCGCGGCGGAAGCGCTTGTGAAGAAAGGCGGAGTGATCATCATGCTTGCCAGGGCGGAGGACGGCCACGGGGGAGAAAGCTTCTGGCGGACCTTCCGGGATCAGCCGGATCTTCGGGCCATGATGGACGGCTTTCTCGGAACTCCGCCGGACAGGACCATTGTTGACCAGTGGCAGTCGCAGATCTTTGCAAGGGTTCTGATGAAGGCGGCTGTAATCTTTGTTTCAGACGCGCCGGATGAGCTTGTGCGGCAGTTTCATATGATTCCGGCCGGCAGTCCGGAGGAGGCCGCTGCCGCCGCGGACAGGCTGCTCCTTGAGAAAGGAATAACGAGAGGAAGCATCCTTGCCATACCGGACGGGGTTTCTGTGATTGCAGGCTGACGGAGAAAGCGCGGCAAATCGGGGAGGGTATGCATGAACACAGTAGAAAGAGCGTATCAGCTGATCAGGGAGTGGAAGGGAAACCAGTATGTCTTCGGGCGCGGAGTGCTGGACGAATTAGGAACACTTTGTGCGCGTTTCGGAGAGAAGGTGCTGTTTGTCTGTTCGGGAAGATCGCTCAAAGCCGCAGAGGAGGAAGCAATGCAGTCCATACGAGCAGCCGGCGGGACGGTGATCCGGGGCTGTGCCGTTCCAGGTGCGAGGCCCAACGCTCCGAGGGAGGATGTTTACCGCCTTGCGGCATGTATTCTTGCTGACCGCCCGGACTGCGTCGTGTCTTTCGGAGGCGGCTCTGCCATTGATGCGGTGAAGGCAGCAATCGTACTGGCAGTGCTCGGAAGGGATATCGCGCCGGATATTGATCATTATTTCGGGACAGGAATCGTTTCGGCGGAACTGGCGAGAACCGGCAGGAAGATGATTCCTCATATTGCGGTCCAGTCCTCGGCATCCAGCGGATCCCACCTGACCAAGTATTCCAATATCACGGATCCTGCTGCCGGGCAGAAAATGCTGATCGTGGATCCCGCAATCGTGCCGGCGGCGAGTCTCTTTGACTACGGGACGACACTTAGCATGCCGGTCTCCGTCTCCATAGACGGGGCGCTGGATGCAATCGCCCATACATATGAGGTCTTCTGCGGCGCAAAGCCGGAGTACTACGACAAGGCAGCGGAGCTTGCGGAAACCGCCATTGAGCTGACGGTTGCCAATGCCGGACGGGTAATTGAGAACCCGGAGGACATGGATGCGAGGGAAGCCCTCGGCCTTGCCACCGATCTCGGCGGATATGCCATTATGATCGGTGGTACCAGCGGCGCGCATCTGACCAGTTTTTCCCTGGTGGACCTGGTATCTCACGGCACGGCCTGCGGGATCATGAATCCCTATTACACGGTATTCTATTCCCCGGCAATTCAGGAGCAGCTGAAGGTCGTCGGGAGAATTCTTAAGAAATATGGTTTTATGGAGTCGGATGCCTCGGAGCTTTCCGGCAGGGAGAGGGCATCTGCCGTCGCAGGGGGATTCATCCGGTTTGGCAGGTCTATCGGTGCTCCCACCAGGCTGAGCGATCTTGCCGGTTTCACCGAGGAGCATGTGGACCGCATTCTTGCCGCGGCGAAGAATCCGCAGCTTTCCATGAAACTGAAGAATATGCCGGTGCCCATGACGGCGGATGATGTCGATACTTATATGGCGCCGGTAATCCGCGCGGCTGTGGACGGAAATCTGGAAACTATCGTGAGCAAAGCGTGATTCCGGCCTCTTAAGCGCCTCCCTTCGGAAGCGTAAAGCACGCACGCGGCGCGCTTGCGTGCGCAGGCATTTTCCATTTATGATACTTAGGAATGCAGCGGATCCCGTCAGCGCGGATATCTCTGACAGCACAGCAATACAGCACAGGAGCAAGGATAATGTCAAAAAAAGTTTTGCCCGAAGTAAACTCCGATCCCGGAAAACTCCTTGACGAGGTGAGGGTTTTTGCACTGGACATGGACGGAACGGTCTATCTCGGTGAGCAGTGGATCGAGGGGGCGAGGGAATTCCTCGACCGGATTGAGAAGAGCGGGAGAACCTACTATTTCCTCACGAACAATTCCTCCAAGGCCCCGAAGATCTACGTGGAAAAACTCGCCCGAATGGGGCTTTTCGCGGATGAGGACAGAATTGTTACCTCGGGGCAGGCGACGATATGGTACCTTAAGCAGCATTTCCCGGGGAAAAGGGTGTATCTCCTTGGAAACCCTCTGCTTGCGGAGGAATTCCGGGAGGAGGGGATCGAGCTGGACGAAGAGGATCCTGAGATGGTGGTCACCGGGTTTGACACGACGCTCAACTATGAGAAGATGACCCGCGTGTGCGATCTTGTGCGCGCCGGCCTTCCCTATATCGCCACTCACCCGGACTTCAACTGCCCGACGGAGACCGGGTTTATCCCGGATATCGGAGCGATCCAGGCCTTTATCAGGGCGTCGGCCTTCCGCGATCCCGACAAAATCATAGGAAAGCCCAACCGGGAGATCGCGGATTATCTCCTGGACAGGGTAAACGCGGGCCTTCCGGACGGTGCGGATAAAGTGCGGCCCCGGCAGATCGCCATGGTCGGCGACCGGCTCTATACGGATATTGCGGCAGGGATCAACGCAGGCTTTACCTCTATTCTGGTACTCAGCGGCGAAGCATCCCTGAAGGATGCGGAGGAGTCGTCCTTCGTGCCTGACCTGATGTATGATTCGGTGGCGGGACTGCTCTGAGTTTTGGCCTGTTCAGGCGAATTGCGGCATATTGAGGACTGTAAATGGGATTTCATTTTGTGTTCGGACCTTCCGGTTCGGGGAAAAGCACATATCTTATCAGAGAGATTATCGAAGGAGCGAAGGAAGGGCTGCGGGAGATGGCGGAGGGACGTCCTGCCGTAAACTATTTCCTCATCGTGCCGGACCAGTACACGATGCAGACGCAGAAGGCCCTGGTTGAGGCACATCCGGACCGCGGCATCATGAATATCGACGTGTCGTCCTTCGGCAGGCTTGCGCACAGACTTTTTGAGGAGGAGGGGGTTATGACCCCTCCTTTACTTGACGATATGGGCAAGACGCTGATCTTAAGGCGGCTTGCGGGGGAGATGGAGG
>OMSM01000219.1 GCA_900313745.1 uncultured Lachnospiraceae bacterium | reverse complement strand
GTCGACGATTTCCATGCTGTTGGCCGGATCGTCGAGGACGCCGAAGTTGTCGCCGCCGACAGGGTCGACGATGGAGCCGCCGGGCACTACGCCGGGGATGACGACGAACTTGTCAGGATAGGTCTCATGCAGCTTCGCGAAGATCTCCTCGATCTGGTCCCAGGTCGCGTCCACAACGGCCTGCTCCTCGGGATCCTCGGTGTACTCAATGCCGGCGCCGTCAAGATACTGCTTGCAGATGCAGGTGACCACGCGCATTGCGTACTCTCTCATCTGAGGGATGCCGTAAAGGGTTCCGCTGATGCGGCATGCATTCATGTAATCGTCGCCGAGGATCGCTCTCATGTTGGGAGCGTACTTCTGCATCAGCTCGTCTTCCTCGAGGTCTGTGCAGTAGCCGGCGTTCACGACGGAGCTGTAGCCAAGTCCCGCGGAGTTGAACCAGTCGACCTGCTCACCGGAGGAGAGCATCAGGCGGACATCCTGCGTGTAAACCGCGGAATCCAGGATAAGGAGCTCAACTTCGAGGCAGAGCTTCTCCCTCAGGATCTTGTTCATCGCCTCCTGGACTCTTGCGGTGCCTTCCGGCGCGCCGGTCCAGTCGTAGAACGAGAACACAACCTTCGGATAAACGCCGGTTTTCTCATACTCGGCTCTCCTGTCGGCAATGGCCTGCTCGTAAGGGGAAAGCTCTCCCTCGGGAGCGGCGGCCTCTGCCTCCTCCACTGCTGCTGCGGGCTCTGCCGCGGCCGGGCTGGCCGGGGCTGTGCTGGCGCATGCCGCCAGGGAGACGGTCATGACCAGAGCGAGCAGTAAACCAATGATACGTTTCATAATTTTCCTCCTTTTCCCGATTTTCATCGGATGGATTATTGCAACACCCCTCCTGCGCGGTCGGGATGTCAGGCTCTTAATGCAAAACTGCTGCGGCGCCGGGGGTATCACCGGCGAGCCGCCACAGACTTCAGCCGGCGCGGCACGGAGCCGATCGGCCGGGCGGGTTCTGCGCCGCTGCGGCACGGCACAAGTTTTGGCCGTTTAGTCCTTAACGAAGCGGAACACGTTCCAGGAGAGCTTCTTCAGGCCGGCCGTCACGACGGTTCCGTCCGCCTTCGTCTCCTCATTCTTCACAGGGGCGGCGTCATTCGACTCCAGATCCTCGGAGAACATCTCGTAGTGGCTGTCGAAGCGGTATCCGTCGAGTTCGCTGACGTTCAGCGTGAACTCCGCGTCCTCCTCCCAGTCGCGGTTGATGACGAAGACGGTCAGCTCGCCCTTCTCCTCGTTGAAGGCCGCGGCGCAGTCGATGAGGTCGACGTCCTTCTGCTCGGGGGACTTGTGGTTGTCGTCGATCGCGAAGGAAGCGACGTCGAACTTCTCACACTCGACCACAGGGGTAAGGGAGACGCCCTGGCCGTAGCGGAGGAGATCCAGGTAGGTGTAGTGGCCGGGGGTGATGTACACGCCCTCCGCACTCGTGGTCGCCGCCGTGCCGAGGCCGCCGGTCATGCAGGCGATCTTCACGCGGTCCGCGTGGCGGAGCATCTCGAGCAGGACGCCCGCGTTGCCCAGTGCGGAAAGGATCGGGGAACCGAACCGGTGGCTGTACATTTCGCCCATGTTGTTCGGGTCATGCAGGATGTACTCCCTGTCGTTATGCTGCGGATAATAGGTGCCGGGCTCGATGTAGACCTCCCTGCCGAAGTGGATCTCCTGCTGGGGAAGGAACATGGTGCCGTACTCGTCAAAGGAGAGCATCATCTTCTTCGGGGAGCGGCAGAGCGTCTGGACGTAGTCGCACAGGCCGATCTCGGTGCGGATGTAGTCCTCGTAATAGCGGGCCGCCGCCATGAACTGCGCGTAGTTGCCGATTGCCGCGCTCTGGTACATGTGGAGCGAGACGTAGTCCACGGAGTTGTAGCACTCGCGGAGAACCTTCTCGTCCCAGTCCGGATAGTGCAGGACGTCGGGGCTCGAGGAGACGCAGACCGCGGTCTCGATAGTGCCGTCAACCCACTTGATGGCCTTGGAGACCTCGTTGGCCTTCACGCCGTATGCCTTCGGATCCTTCTCCCAGGACGCCACCTGCCAGGGGCCGTCCATCTCATTGCCGAGATACCACATCTTGACGCCGTAGGGCTTGTCGTGGCCGTTCTTCTTCCTGAGGTCGGACCAGTAGGTTCCTCCCTCATGGTTGGTGTACTCCACGTTGTAGACCGCGTCGTTGATGTCTCCGGTGCCGAGATTCAGGGTGTACATCGGCTCCGCGCCGATCTTCTCGGTCCACTGAAGGTACTCGTCATGGCCGATGTCGTTGGTGTAGTACTGGTGCCAGGCAAGGTCGAGGTGCTTCTTTCTTAAGTCCTTAGGCCCGATGGAATCCTTCCAGTCCCATCCGGAGACAAAATTGCCGCCGGGAAGCCGGACCGCCGGAATGCCGAATTCCTTCAGGGCATCGATCCAGTCCTTCCTGAACCCCTGCTCGTCCGCGGTCGGATGATTCGGGTTGTACATGCTGCCGTTGACCATCGTTCCGATCGGCTCCAGGAACGCCCCGTAGAGACGCTTGGAGATCTCACCGATCTTAAAGTTCGGATTAACTGAAACCTTTGCTTTCTTGGACATATCGGACACCCTCCCTTTACGGCCGCTGCCCGGGGAAAACACCGGGATAACAGAATTTGATAAGAAACAGGTCACAAAGAACCTGTGCAAATTAATCATATCGGACAAATTTACCCCGATTAATGAACATTTGGTGGACGATATTGAACAAAACTTTGAAGTTATTTCAATTTTGCACGGCATTATTGATAATAAAAGTGATTATGGTACAGTAGTATTTGTAGAAATTGCCGGTACCAGGGGACGGTTCTCTGGTCAGTTGTCTGACAACTTGCCAGAGAACCGTCCCCTGGCAAGTTGTCAGAAATCTCGCCGGAGAACCGTCCCCCGGCACCTCGGAAGAATTGGTTATGGACCGCGCTGCTCATCCCGCAAAGAGAAGCATAAAGGATTACTTCATCATCAGCTTTTTCGCGATTTCCCTGATTTTCACCGCTGTCTATGTCACCTTCTCCATCTATATTACGAGGAGCATCCGGCGCTATGCCATCGACAACGTGGTGCAGAGCTACGACGCGTACCAGATGCACTTCAGGGACCTTCTTACGAGCAACATCGGCTATCTCGTCCAGAACTGCTTCGACAATTCCGACATCACCTCGCTTGGCATCTGTCCCTCCGGAACGGATGAGTATGTCTACACCAACCGCATCCAGCTCTTCCTTATGCGCATGCGCTCCGCCTATCCCTCGATCGACGGAAGCTTCATTTATTCGGCCAGCAAGGACGTGTTCATCACCGGCCTGGACATCAACTACAACCCGAACGACGAGTGCGCAGAGACGATCAAGGAGCTGCTGCACGAGGGCTGCATAAACGGCACCCTGGACGAGCTCAACACCCGCGACTGGTTCTTCATGTCCGGGCGCTACGGGGACTACCTGGTCCGCATCGTCAGCGTCGGAGGAACCCTGGCCGGTTCCTGGACGAACATCAGCAACTTTACTCCCGCCCTCGTCCCCGGCGCGCTCATCTCCTGCATCGATGAGGAGGGCCGCGTCTTCGGAAGCCGCATCCCGGAGGAGCTTCTTCCGAAGCTTGCGGACGGCTCCGGCCGGACAAGGATGGTTCGCCTGGCGGGAAAAGGGAACTACATGGCCATCGAGGTTCCTCTGTCCTTCGCGAGCTGCCGCTATCTGGTCCTCGTCCCGTCTGACACGATCGAGGCAACGCTCCGCCCCCTCGTATACACCGTCCCCTTCATCCTGATCTGGCTCATCGCGCTGATCTTCACCACCTACGAGATCAGCATCCGCGCCTTCCGGCTCCCCGGAAGGATACTTACACCGATCACGAGGAACCTCACGGAGGACAGCCTGCTTACGCCTGTCGTCGTTGATGCGCCTTTCGTCGAGATGCAGCAGATCATGGACATCTACAATGAGCTGACCGCCAAGATCGAGGGGCTTAAAATCCGCGTTTACGAGGAGGAACTCGCCAAAAAGGACTTCCAGATGAAATTCATGAAGTCCCAGGTTGCCCCGCATTTCCTGGTCAACTGCCTGAATACCATCCTGGTCTCCTCCGTCTACGACCAGGATCCCATCCTGACCGAGGACATCATCTCCGCCCTCTCCGACCACCTCCGCTACACCCTCGCCGACCGCGAGACGGTGACGCTCTTCGAGGAGGCGCAGTATGTGAAGAATTACCTGCATCTCTCCAGCCTGCGCTTCCCCGGCTGCCTGAAGTACGAGGTAGACATCGGGGATGATGTCCGGATGGCGGAAGTTTTTCCTCTGATCCTTATCACTCTGTCCGAGAATTCCGTGAAGCACGGGCTTATCATGGGAAAACTTTTCCGCATCCGGATCTGCTGCCGGCGCTTCGAGCGTGACGGGGAGCCCCGGTTAAAACTTATCCATGAGGACAGCGGTCCGGGCCTTACCGATGAACAGCTTGCCCGGTTCAACGGGATTGCGGGGGAGACGCGGGCGGAGGAAAACGCCCTCTCCGAGATGAGGAACAGCAGCATCGGCCTGTACAACACCGCTACACGGCTGAAGCTGATTTTCGGCGAAAGCGCATCGCTTAGTTTCTCGAACATCGGTACCGGCGGGCTGCGCGTGGAGATTGACGTGCCGTTAAGGCTCGCGCGCCAGGACAGGCCGATGGAACTCCCGGCATATGAGGGGGAACCATCGGAGGAGAAAGATTAGAAGAGCCCGGCAGGTGAGGGCTCCTTGATCTGCAAAGGGCTGCGGACGCCCGCGTAAGGCAGAAGGGAGGATTTGATGAATCTTCTGATTATGGATGATGAGTATTATGTGGTGCAGGGAATACAGAAATGCCTCTCCGCGACATCCCTGCCCATCGACTGTTGCTACGCCTCCTACAGCGCGGAGCAGGCGAGGGAGATCATGAAGCGGCATGACATCGACATTCTCCTTGCGGACATCGAGATGCCTTACGAGGACGGGCTGAGCTTCATCCGCTGGCTCAGGCAGAACGGATACGGCTGCCGGGTCGTGATCCTTACCTCGCACCAGCGCTTTGACTACTGCTACACCGCCTTCGAGCTTGACTGCGACGGCTACCTCTTAAAGCCCGTGCAGCGGGCAAAACTTGAAGCTGCACTGCAGAAACTCATCGGAAAAACTTCCGGGGAAGGACTAAGGGACCGCGGCATCGCGGAGGATCCCGCGCTGACCGCGCTGCCTGCACGGGAGAGCAGTACAGGCTGCAGCACCAGCGACAACTTCATGGACAGCATCAAGTCCATCATCATGAAAAATCTCACGTCCCACGAGCTGGGACGCGAATTCATCGCGGAAGAGCTGCATCTTAATTCCAACTATCTCTCGAGCCTGTTCCACCAGAAATTCGGCCAGACGCTGACAAGCTACATCCTGAGTTTAAGAATTGACCGGGCGAAGGAGTTTTTACAAAGCACGGACCTCTCCGTGCAGGAGATCTCGGAGCGGGTGGGTTTTGTCAACCAGACCTATTTTTTCCGGCAGTTCAAGAAGGAATGCGGAATGACGCCGCAGCAGTTCCGGGACCAGTTCGACACTATTGCCGTGCCGGGAAACGGCTGAGGGCGTGCCGGCAGCTTCTTTGCGAAAGGAGGAGTTAGTGTGAAAAATCGCGCTGAAGCGCCGATTTTTTCACACGGCTGTTTGTGCCGAGCCCAAACAGCCTTTATCGCAGCCGGGAAACTGCATCCGCAGTTTCCCGGCACGCGCCTCGCACAAAGAGCTCGGCATGGAGAGCAGCATGAATATTTACGACCAGTCCTACAATTCCCATATGCTGTGCTTTGACCCGCTTTACCGCTCGGCGGCAAAACCGCTGTTCCCGCCGGGATCGTCGCCCCTAAGCGTGAAAAAGGCCGATCCGGGTTTCACGAACGTCCCCGGCTCGAGGGGGATTGCAGGCGGAGGGATCCGCATCAGCTTCTACGCGCCGGATGCGCACAGCGTGGTGATGACCATCCTGGGACAGGAAACGGAGTACGCGTTCCGGCCTGACGAGGACGGATACTGGGTTCTGGAGACCGCCGGGATCGCGCCGGGCTTCCACTACGTCCGCTTCGCCGTGGACGGGGTCCCCTCGTACAACCCTCATCTTCCCGTGGGCTACGGCTGCGACGATGTTATTAATTACATTGAAGTCCCGGGGGAGGACGAGTTTTTCCTGTTAAAAGATGTGCCTCACGGGACACTGCACCAGAACCTTTTCCGGTCGGCCCTGTGCGGCGGGCGCTTCCGGAACGTGTGGGTCTACACGCCGCCGGGATATGAAAAACACCCGGAGAAGCGCTATCCCGCGGTTTTCGTGCAGCACGGCGGCGGTGAGGACGAGACGGGCTGGTTCTGGCAGGGAAGGCTGAACTACATTCTGGACAATCTGACTGCGGCCGGGGAATGCGAGGAAATGATCGCCGTCTGCATGAGCGGGACGACGTGCAGGAGCCTCGGGGGCGAGGAGTTTGAGAGCGTTCCGGCCGAGGATGTGCTTGCTCTGGAGTGCGTGCCGTTTATCGACGGTCTTTACAGGACCGCCGCCGACCGGAAAACGCGGGCTGTCTGCGGCCTGTCGCTCGGCGGGTCGCACGCGAGGCACGCGGCGCACAGGCACCCCGATGTTTTCGCGCACCTTGGCGTGTTCAGCTCGGGCGCGGGATTTAAGATCAGCGGGGATGTGATGGGGACGCCGTTTGACTACTCCGACCTGTTCGCGACCCCGGAGCACTACAATTCCGTGATGAAGACCACTTTCATCTCCTGCGGCACGGAAGACATGCGGCACGTCTACACCAGCGAACAGGTGCGGGAGCTTCAGGACCGCGGATACAACATCACCTACCACACCTATCCCGGCGACCACGAATGGAATGTCTGGCGGTGCTCCGCGCGGGATTTCGTCAAAACCCTGTTTCACTAAGGTGCCAGGGGACGGTTCTCCGGCGAGTTTTCTGACAACTTGCCAGGGGACGGTTCTCTGGTCAGTTGTCTGAATACTTGCCGGAGAACCGTCCCCTGGTTTCCCTGAATCACTTTCGGTGGGAATTCTGACAGCCCGCCGGAGAAGCGGAGAAACTTTCCCTCAGTTGCTCCCGGATCGTCCTGATTCACCGCGAGGCCTCCCTGGGCTCTGCCCCAGGGAGGCCTCCTGCCCCGGATAAGGGACTGCTGCCGATAAAAAAAAAGGCTAACGCCGTTTGTTCAGGAGATGCGCGACGATCGCGACAAGGATTGCAAGAAAGAACATCCCTGCGTCCACCGCGACCATCACCGCCATGAATTTCGCCTGCATCTTGTGCAGCACAAAGGCCGCAAGAAATGAAACCAGTGCGGCAATGAGGCAGGTGATTATTCCGCGCTTAAGCCACAGCTTCCCCTTCTGCGCCTCCTCCTGGCTCTTCTCCCACTTTTCCCGCTCAAGTTTTGCGCGCATAACCTCTGCTTCATCCACGTTGTGAATCGTGTATTCATTTTCGTCCTGCAGGAACAGCCTTGTCCCGCAGAATTCGCAAAATGCGGTTTCCTTGTCCAGGTCAGCCTTTACGGACGCCCCACACTCCGGGCATTTCATCGCAACCATTTTCATAAGACATGTACCTCTAAAAAGCCAGTCAACAGGTGGGTGCCAGGGAGAGCCAGGGGACGGTTCTCTGGTCAGTTTTCTGACAACTCGCCGGAGAACCGTCCCCTGGTCAGTTTTCTGACAACTCGCCAGAGAACCGTCCCTGGCACTTCTCAGATATTTTTAAATCGGAACGGCTTAATCACCGAATATATGCAGTAAAGAGGATAGCTTCCCATGCTGAGCAGCCGGATGTGTGTCTTGCGGGTCACGAAGACGTTCTCCTTTACAATCAGCCGCTGCTCCGGCGTGAAAAGCCGCAGAATGTCAATATCCTTTACGGTCAGGATTTTGTCCTTATGCTTCTCCGCCATGTGGTCGCAATAGAAAAGCTTGCAGGAAATATTCCGCGTGGGACATCCCGTGGAGGTCTGCATATGGCATATAAAGCAGCAGCCGTTCGGAAGGCGCTGGTGCTTCGGGTCCTCGCACATCCCATTCACATATGCGCAGATTATTCCGTTTTCTTCATTATACCTGTCAATGTAGTCACAGGCGCGGTCATAGACAAAACTCACCCGCTCCCGCCGTTTTTTCATATTCAGTGCGCGGGCGATTTCCTCCACCCGTTCCGCGTGCACCCTGCTCTTTATCCGGAACTGGGTGAACAGATAAAGAGCGCTCCGGTAGAGGGGGAGCTGTTTCAGAAACTTCTGATATCCGGTCTCGTCCGTGATTTCGATAGTTTTTACCATAAGAAGCCGCCTTTCTGTTTGCCGAACCCATGAGAGGCGTTGTCCGGCTGCCTCTCCGAAGCCAGGTTTATGCTGCTCCCCGTGTGAAAACATCATGTTGCTGTTTGCAATACCGAATGATATAGTCGGGCCCGAATTACCGGTTGATAAATCCAAGCCCGATCAGGCAGATTACCACGCCGATCACCTTGTTCCAGGTCAGTGCCTCGCGGTAGAGAAGAAATCCGGTGAACAGAAGGCCCACTGCAAGGAATGCGCTCTGGACGATAAACCCGGTACTCACCTGCCACCCCGCTTTGTACGCATAGATCCAGCCGACCTCAAGCCCGACGATCACAATGCCCAGGACAAGCGGAGCCCAGTTGGTTTTACCCAGCTCGCGCGTCAGTTTTGCCCCGCCGCCAAGTACGAAGAAAAAGACCGCGGACACCGCAGCCCCGACCAGGTACGTCACGATCAGCGAAGCAAACGGGTTCATCTCCGCAGGAACGGATTTCGCACAGATCTGGTAGACAATATTTGACAAAACAACAAGTGCAACAGGCCAGATATAGTTAATCATAAGGTTTTCCTCTGAGCCAGGGGACGGTTCTCTGGTCAGTTTTCTGACAACTCGCCAGAGAACCGTCCCCTGGCAAGTTGTCTGAATTCTTGCCGGAGAACCGTCCCCTGGCACC
>OMSM01000223.1 GCA_900313745.1 uncultured Lachnospiraceae bacterium | reverse complement strand
TGTTAACGGAGGAAATCACAGCGGCGACGGCAGCGGCCGGCACGTACATATCCTGCAGACCGAGATCGGACAGCAGCACGCCGAGCATCAGGAGGATGGGAAGGACCGTGAGCGACGGCAGGAGAACGGTAAGCCGGTTGGCGGTCTGCTCAAGGCTGCAGTGGAGGAGCGGCTCCAGTGCACGCTGAACCGCAGCGGTGAACGCGGAGAGCAAAGGAATCGTGTCCTTCATCCCGTCAGGGGCATAGCGGAGCGTGTCCGTAAGCCCCTCATCGGTCATGACCAGCGCGTGTTCTTCTCCCAGCCGTTCCCTGGCCATCCGGAGGTAGTAATATGCGTCCGGATCGGCAAAACAGATATCCCCGCCGGGCGCAAGATGGGTGCTCCGCATGGAGAGAACCCTCGGAAACGCGGCAAGCAGCATAAAAAACAGGATGAGAAGAGTTTTCTTAATTACTTTCTGTCTGACAGGGAATTGCATAAATCGATTGACTCCATTCCGTCAGGTTCACGGAGGACAGATTCCCCGTCTCCTGTTTCTCACCGGCTTTGCCGGTTCCGGCACTCTGATTATATAATAGCGTGAGACGACATGGGTAATGGGGAAAGGACTGTACGGACCCCTGCCGGCTGAGTCGTCTGAGTTCGGCGCTGTTTGTAATAGGAGAGGTTATGGACAAGCTTGCTGATTACGTAAAATGGATCGGATCCCTGGATTTCGTGCAGTATCCCTTCCGGGAGGCGGACGCGCTGGTGCTGTGCGTGATTTCTTATTATGATCTGCGCCCGGTGTTCGCAGGAAAGTACTGCACGGAGGCCTCGCAGGGTGAGGGGATCGCTGCCGGCAGCGCCGGGATGAAGAAAGACGCGATGGCGGTCTCCGGCGGGAGAAGCGTCTGCCGGGTCCGCGACTGTCTTCCCATGATTGAGGCAGGGGAGGCAAAACTCCGCATCACCGGCGGAGACATGGGAAACGGGGAGATCTTCGAGGCTGCCGTGCGCTCAAGGCGCTTCGGTGACCTGTTCCTGTCGGATAATGAAGACATCCTCCGGCAGGAACCGGCTTTGCAGTACGCCTCCGTCACCTTCCACGACGGAGGCCGTTTCTCCTTCATTGCCTACCGGGGCACCGACAGCACTCTGGCCGGCTGGAAGGAGGACTTCATGATCTCCTTCACCCGGACGGAAGCCCAGGCTCTGGCTGCGGATTACGCGGAGCGGGTCATCATGAGAGAGAGCGGAGACGGCGCGGGGCCGGAGCTCTCCGCGGGGCTCAACCGGATTTTCACGGGAAAGATGCCGGAGGGGCTACCCGCACAGGAGCCGGACCATCGCTGGTATATCGGCGGCCACTCCAAGGGCGGCAATGAGGCTCTGTACGCGGCCTGCATGCTGAGCGACGAAGCCTGGGCGAAGGTGAGCCGTGTGTTCCTCCTTGACGGGCCGGGATTCTGCCCTGAGGTGCTGGACGTCTCCCTGATCGGCCGGATCGACGCAAAAACGACCCGCATAATCCCGGAATTCGACGTCATCGGCAAGCTCTTCGAGCCGGACATCACCGACACGCGGATTATTCACAGTTACCGCGAGGGAATGGAACAGCACTCGCTGGCCTCCTGGCTGGTGGATCACGGGGACCTGGCCCTGGCGGAGAGAAATGATCCAAGGACAATCTGGATAAACGAATCCATTGATGCCTGGGTGGAGAATGTCCCGCCGGAGAACAGGCAGATTTTCATTGACGAGTTTTTCGACTCCATGACGGCAGGAGGAAAGGACAGCCTGGATGAGATGGATCTGGAAAGCTTCCAGGCGGCGCTCATCAGTTTTGGCGGAAAAAGCGAAGCGGCGAAGAGGACGCTGATGGAGCTGCCGAAAAGGGCGATCTTCGATGACGCCCTGGATAATCCCGACCCGAAGAGCGAGGGAATCTGGAACTGGTTTCGGAACTCGCATCTGGCCCATGCGCTGATGCTGGTCGCCGGCGGGCTCTTAATGCTTCTTGCCTCGGAAAGGATACTGGAGATCGCATCCCTGCTCATGGTGATCACCCTGGCGGGAGTGCAGTGCGTGCTGACTGTGCGCTATCTCTCAAAGAACGGCTGGGATTTCGTGCGGGCAAGGGAGCGGATTCTCCTCTGCATTATCCTGATTGTCTCCGGGGTATTCCTGGTGCTGAAGGATCAGGCGATGTTCCTTGTGGGGAGCATCCTCTTTGGAACGCTCTTCCTTGTGCTGGCTTACCTCTCGGGGGAGAAAGCCTTCCGGCGGAAGGGGGAGCGCTTTATCCGGACGATTAACGCCATTGAGTGTGTGATCGCGGTGATCTTCGGAATCAGCTTCCTGATCATTCCGCAGGCTACAGTGGTTGCCTTCGCCATCGCCATAGGCGGCGTCATGATTATCGACGGAATCCTGCGGATTGCGTATTATCTCGTGAGAGGACTGCGGAAGCTTAT
>OMSM01000128.1 GCA_900313745.1 uncultured Lachnospiraceae bacterium | reverse complement strand
GCGCTGCCCGTCTGCCACGCAACGGTCACCGCGCGCCCCGGCGTCATCACGGAGCTGACCACCGGGTTATCGCTCGCCGCAGGCGTGTCGCCGTCATCCGGCACCGCGGTCTGCGGGTGAATGGGATAAGCTGTCGGATAGCAGACAAAGAAGCCTCTCGCCTCGCCTACCTGGTGCCATCCGCTGTTGGCCGCGAAGAACGGTCCCGAGCAGGAGAAGCCGTGGATCGCAATAACCAGCGGATATTTCTCCTTCCTTCCCAGCCTGTACGCCGAGGGCTCGAACATGTACCAGCGGCGGATCAGTCCGTCATAGCGCTTCTCCCGGCGCTTTAAGGCCGTATGGTGATAGAGGTGCTCATTTCTGCGGATCGCCGGATTCCCGGATATGCCCCAGCTCATGTAGCGGTCGACAAAACTGATCATACGCCGGATATCCGTCGCAGTGAACTCTATCGCCTTCTCCGGACGGGAAATCTCCTCCTCGTCCTCCATCATCGTGCCGTTGTCGTCGGCAACCTCCTTGACGCCCCGCTCGGTAAACCACACCTCACAGCCAAGATCGTTGTCCAGACGGCAGTCCCCGAGCCTCTTCCCCTGCTGCCAGATGTACGCGTAATCGTTGTGCAGTCCCTCCTCCTTCACATGGCAGGCCTCCATGAAGTATCCGAGGACATTGGTCGGCCTGGGGCCGATGAGGTACGCGGGCACCTGCACCGCCTTCCTGGGAATAAGAGGATCGCCGTCCGAGGGGGCGTTCCCTATCTTTTCCAGAAGTGCGGGATCCAGTTCCGTATCGCCGCAGGCAGCAAAAGCCGCGACGACGCAGTGATACAGCATGGCGAAAACCGATGCGATTTTCGCGCCGTCATCGCCGAAGCCGAGGCAGTAAAATGCCGGGGCATTGGACAGGAAGTATTCATTGGAGCAGAGCTGGGCTTTCGCTTTCGCGGCGGCATCAATCTCGAAGCCCGGATTCTCCAGGTCCCAGCCGTTCTTTCCGGAGGGAAGGAACAGTGCCGAGATCTCAAAACTCTCCAGAGCCTGCTGCCAGCCGTAATTGCGGAAGAATCGCTCCGGCGCCTCTCCCCCGGGGATAAAGACGATCATGGCGGAACCGGAAGTTTTCATCGTAGAGGGGATATACATAAGATAATCCCTCTTCTCCCCGTTCTCATCGCGGATCCATCCCGGGAACAGACCGACGTTAGTCTGGCGGTACGGGTTTTCCGGATCAAAATCCGGCTGCTCCACACCGTAGTAATGCGGTCTCGGGCTTGCCGGATCTCCGGGCTTTCCCAGATATCTGTGGAGCTTTTCGTCGAACTGGACGTGGTTTAAATTCATCATCATAGCCTTTCCGGCCCGAATTAAGCACACTCCTTCAGCTGTTCAGGCCTTTTTGCTGCGTTTTATCCCTTATGACTGCCCGAATGGCGCGGAGGAATTTCCCCGCGCCATTCGCCTGTTCCGCTATATTCCGTTGATTCAACCCACCTTGAAGACAATGCAGTTCCAGGAGAGCGGCTTCAGTACAGCCTTGTACTCTCCGTCCGCGAGAACGCCCTCCGCAGGCTTCGGGGACACTGCCTTGTCGTCCGCCGCGCTGTTCACCGCATCTACGGCATAGCCGGTCATCTCGGTGTGCTCGACGACCTGAAGCCCGTTCTCCGCGAAGGACCTTAAGTCAAGGGAGAGCTCCGCATTCTCGCTGACGCTGCGGTTCACCGCGAAAACAGCTACCTCGCGCTTCTCCTCATTGTAGACCGCCGTGGCATCCACGTCGGTGACATCCTCATGTCCGGAGGTGTCGTGCTTCGTGGAGCTAAGCGGGCACTGAAGCGCAGTTCCGCGGCCGTATTTCGATGCCTGCAGGAAAGGATAGTAAATGGTCTGCCGCCATGCCGGGCCGTCGGTCTCGGTCATGATGGGTGCAATGACATTGACCAGCTGCGCGAGGCAGGCGATGCGGATGCGGTCCGCATGCTTTAAGAAGGTGATGAGGATAAGGCCGACCAGCAGCGCGTCCTCGAAATTGTAGTGGTCCTCCAGAAGGTGAGGAGCAAGGCCCCAGGGCTCCTCCGCCATCTTCTTGTCGTCCCCGGCGTTGGAGTGGTACCAGACGTTCCATTCGTCGAAGGAAAGGTTCACCTGCTTCTTCGAGCGCTTCGCCGCCTTGACGTAGTCAATGGTGCACTCGATGGTATGGATGAAGCGCTCCAGATCAAGAGTTTTGGCCAGGAAATCGGCAGTGTCGCCTGCCTGGTTGCCGTAGTACTGGTG
>OMSM01000249.1 GCA_900313745.1 uncultured Lachnospiraceae bacterium | reverse complement strand
AAGAGGCTCGGGATAAAACTCGCCGTCGCCTCCTCCACGAGGAGAAGCACCGTCGAAAGACAGCTGGACGAGGCCGGGATGCTTGGCTGTTTTGACGCGGTGATCTGCGGCGACATGGTGGAAAAGAGCAAGCCCGCGCCGGATATTTTCCTCACGGCCGCGGCTGCGGTCGGCGCGGAGCCGGAAAGGGCTTACGGCATCGAGGACTCCTACAACGGAATCCGGTCCCTCCACGCCGCCGGAATGCATTCCATCATGGTGCCGGACCTGCTGCCGCCGACGGAGGAGATGGAACAGCTTGCCGAGGTCATCCTCCCGGACCTCACGGAGGCGGCGAGGTATCTCGGCGCGGAATAGTTTTGAGTAATTCAGCAGTTGCCGCGAGGAGGAACCCCGTGCGGAAGATGGCCGGTGCGCGGGAATAGTTATGCGTGTGAGATGACCGATGCGCGGAGGATAAGTTTTTGCATGGAAAAGAGGAGGCAGTTTCCTGCCTCCTCCGCTCTTATCTACATTACAGTCTCTCGTTCCTCTCGATGTCGAGGAAATACTTGTAGGTGTCCACGGTCAGCTCGCCGCAGGCCGCCTCGTCGCAGGCGATGATCGCGCCGTTGTGCATCTGGAGCGCGCTGCAGGTCCACTTCTGGCTGACGCCGCCCTCGACCGTCGCCGCAAGGGCCCTGGCCTTGTTGTGGCCGTTGATCAGGATCAGGACCTCCTTCGAATCCGTCACCGTTCCGACGCCGACGGAAAGTGCCTGGGAGGGCACCGCCTCGGGGTCGTTGCCGAAGAAGCGGCTGTTCACGATGCGGGTGTCCGTGGTCAGGTTTCTCACGCCCGTGCGGGAGGTGAGGGAGGTGAAGGGCTCGTTGAATGCGATGTGGCCGTCCACGCCGATGCCGCCCATGAAGAGATCAATTCCGCCGTAGGAAGCGATTTTCGCCTCGTAGTCCGCGCACTCCTTCTCCGGATCGTCCGTCATTCCGTTCAGGATATTGATGTTTTCCGGCTTCATGTCCACAAGGTGATCAAAGAAGTTGTCATGCATGAAGTACCAGTAGCTCTGGTCGTGCTCGTGAGGCAGGCCGAGGTACTCATCCATGTTGAAGGTGACCACGTTCGCGAACGAGAGCTCGCCCGCCTGGTTCATCCTCGCAAGCTCCTTGTACACTCCGATCGGGCTCGAGCCTGTCGGAAGTCCCAGAACAAAAGGCCGCTCTTCCTTGTGCGCATTGATCTTTCCTGCGATGTAGTGCGCTGCCCAGAGACACATTTTGCCGTAATCTTCCTGAATAACAACTCTCATTGATGTAGTCCTTTCTTACTGATGTTGGCTGCGGCCCGGCCTCGCCGCGCCGGCAGCTTCGTGAACCTGCGCGCTTGGCGGGTCTGTGGCGGCGAAATCGCCGGAAATATTATAGCGCCTCGATTTCCTTCCGAAAAGATACCGTAAGTTGCGGATAGCGCAAAGAGTGCCAGGGGACGGTTCTCTGGTCAGTTTTCTGACAACTGACCAGAGAACCGTCCCCTGGCAAGATTTCTGACAATTTACCGGAGAACCGTCCCCTGGCTCATTCTACCCAGTAGACTCTGCCGGGCTTGCGGGGTGCCGGCTCCGGATTTGCGCCGTCCATGCAGCCGATGCAGCAGTGGCCGATGCCGTCCCACTCGCCCTCGACGCCGATGTCCTTTAAGAACTGCTTCCACTCGTCCTGGTCAAACTCCTCCTTCGCGCGGTCGATCCAGACGCCGCCGAGGCCCAGCGCGTGGGTTGCGAGCAGCAGGTTGCCCATCACGAGGCTTCCGTCCTTTACGTGGACGCCGTTATTGCGGTCGCCCAGCACCACCAGCACGACCGGCGCGCCGTAGAAAGGATCCCTGGACTCGTCGGTGACGCCCATGACGAGGCGGTTCGCCGCGGAAAGCCTGTCGCGGACTGCTTTGTCGGTCACCGCGACGATGATCACGTCCTGCGTGCCCATCCCGCTCGGCGCGTACAGGCCTGCCTCGATGATCTTCTCGATATCTTCCTTCCTCGGCATCTCCGATGTAAACTTCCGGATGCTTCTGCGCTCCTTGATTGCCTTGAGAATTTCGTTCATTCTGATTCCTCCCCGTTCTATGTAATAAGTGGTTATGCCGCTTTGAGGCTCCTTCCTGCAGGCACTCCTGACGGCCGCACATCGCTCTTCAGGGCACATGGCGGGATCCGCGCCTGCCTATTTAATTGTGAATCCCCCGTCGATGACGAGGTTGTGGCCGGTGATCATGGCCGCTGCGGGGCTCGCGAGATACGCGATGGCGGAGGCGACCTCCTCCGGTTCGGCGAACCGTCCCGAGGGCATCTCCTGCTTCAGGGCCTCCCCGTGAGGTCCGTCCCAGGCCTGGTGCCCCATCGCCGTCATCACGACTGTCGGAGAAACCGCATTCACCCGGATCCCGTACTCGCCCCACTCGAGTGCAAGCACCTTCGTCAGGGCGATGAGGCCGCCCTTGGACGCGCAGTACGCCGCGTGCCGCTTCAGGGCAATGATCCCGCCCTGGGAGGCCACGTTCACGATTGAACCCCGGACGCCGTTATCGATCATGTACTTCCCGGCCTCCTGCGCCATGAGGAAATTCGCGGTGAGGTTCACCTCGATGACCTTGTTCCAGTCGTCCTCGGGCAGCTCCTCCGCATTTCCCAGAAGCGTGATGCCCGCGCAGTTCACAAGAATATCCGCACCGCCAAAACTTTCGACCGCCGCGCGGATGAGTTCCTCCCGGTGTCCCCGGTCGCAGATATCGCCCCGGACGCCGACCGCCCGGTCTCCTCCCATCTCGCGTGCCATGTCGTAAACCGCGGGATTCCGGCCGCTCATCACGACGTTCGCCCCCTGTGCGAGGAAATACTCCGCGGTGCAGTTGCCGATTCCCGACGTCGCGCCGGTGATGACGGCTGTTTTGCCCTTAAGGCCTAAATCCACGGAACTTATAGTTTCCTTAGAGTAAAGTGGAAGCATTTT
>OMSM01000129.1 GCA_900313745.1 uncultured Lachnospiraceae bacterium | reverse complement strand
CTGATGCTCAGCGAGTGCTGCGGCCTGCACAAGCCCGGCACGGCCGGCTTTGACCTGCCCTTCCTGCCAAGGACCAAAACTCCCGAGACCGCGGAGACCGAGGATGCCGTCCAGTACGCCCACGACATCATCGGCAACCTCAATGCCGGCATGCAGCGCTGGATCGACTGGAATTTCTGCGTCGACACCGAGGGCGGCCCGCGGCACGTGCCCGGAGGCTTTACCGCGCCGATGATCGTGGACGGGGCGAAGTGGAGGGTGAACCTGAGCTATGACTACATCTGCCACTTCTCGCGCTTCATCCTTCCCGGCGCGAAGCGCATCGCCTTTTCGCGCTGCGACGACGTGACCGAGATGACGGCGGCACGGAACCCCGACGGAAGCGTGGTCCTGGTCGCGCTGAACCGCACTGCGAAAGACGCGTTTTACGCGGTCCGGATTGAGGGCAGCGTGATCCGTTTTGACGCGCCCGCCGGGACTATCGGCACCCTGGTCATCGAGTGACCGATCTGGTTCCTGCTTCGCAGACTCATTCAAGTAAAGACGTTCACGTTCGTGCAGGCACGGCGTGAACGCGATGAACCTGGTCACAGCAGCCTCCGCGTGCATGAGCTGTGACCAGGAATGAAGAGCACAAAATGATCGTTTCATCACGCATATTAAGAAGATTCCCCGGAAGCTGCCCGATAGAATGATACTGTCGGGCAGTTTTCCAGGTGAGGCAGGATGTTCACCTGGCACCAAGCAGTCAGGAGCAGGACATCTATGCGAGCCGATTCCCGGGAAGAAGTCAATCCTATCATCAGATCCGATTATCCTGACCCGGATGTCATACGGGTCGGCGATACCTATTACATGATCAGCACAACCATGCACTTCATGCCGGGCGGGGTAATTCTGCGCTCCTATGACCTTGCGCACTGGGAGATTGCCGCTTATCTCTTTGACACGCTGGACGGCCTGCCGGCGGAGAGACTGGAGCGGGAGGAAAGCAATTACGCAGGCGGAATGTGGGCCGCGTCGCTCCGGTATCATAACGGCAGGTTTTATGCCGCATTCATGAGCCATACGTCCGGGAAAACCTGGCTTTTTACGGCAGAGAGGATCGAAGGCCCCTGGTTCAGGAACACCATACAGGGGACCTATCATGACTGTTCCCTTCTGTTTGACGACGACGGAAGGATTTATATCGTATACGGACAGGGTGAGATCCGGCTGACCGAGCTCTCGGAGGATCTGTCAGGTCCGAAACCCGGCGGGCTGGACCGGATCCTGGTGCGGGAGACCGGAAAAGTTCTCTTAGGATATGAAGGGTCACACATCTATAAAATTCAGGGAAGATACTATCTCTTCCTGATCCACTGGCCGAGTACCGGCAGCAGGCGGCGCACACAGGCCTGTTTTGCCGCGGATTCCCTGACGGGAGAGTTTTCCGGGAAGGATGTGCTGGACGACGACCGGGGGTACTGCAATCAGGGAGTCGCCCAGGGAGGAATCGTGGATACGCCCGACGGCCGGTGGTATGCCGTGCTCTTCCAGGACAGCGGTGCGGTCGGCCGCATGCCGGTCCTGGTTCCGGTGCGCTTTGAGGACGGCTTCCCTGTCTTCGGGACGGACGGCCGGATCCCGGCGCACATGGAGCTGGCGGGAAGCCGACCGTATTACCGCTACGCGCCGCTGTACACCTCGGATGACTTCCTGATCGGGGAGAGACAGACCGGAGAGGAGAAGGCCGGTGAGAAGGATGCCGCGCACAGGCTGAGGCTCCCCTGGCAGTGGAACCATGCCGCCGATCCCTCACTCTGGACGCTCCTTCCCGGAGGAGGGCTTCTGATCCGCACCGGCAAGACCAGCATTAACCTTACACACGCGGTGAACTGCCTTACACAGCGCGCTATGTGGCCGAAAAGCGGCGCCGAGGTGGAACTCGATGCCACAGGACTCCGGGAGGGCGATGTGGCCGGGCTTTGTATTCTTCAGGGCGATTATGTCTATCTTGGGGTCATTAAGGAGGCGGGCTGCTATTACCTGATCAAGGTTGTGCGGGGCGATGAGGCGCCGAAGAAGGCCGGGACGCACAGCAATTACATGCCGGGCAGCGTTGTGCTGCGGGAGCGGCTCGACGAGCCGGTGGTGCGCCTCGCGGTGGAGGCCGGTTTTGATCAGATGAAGGATACGGCGGATTTCTTCCGCCTGAAGGAGGACCGGTGGGTCCGCGTTGGTAAGCCCGTCAGACTGCACTACACCCTTGAGCACTTCGCGGGCGCGCGCTTCGGGCTCTTTGTGTTCTCCACGGAAGCGCCCGGCGGCGAGGCGGTCTTCCGCCGTTTCCGCTACCGCTATGAATATGATTGACCTGGGGTTACAGCGGGCCCGCTGCCATCGTATGCGGCGTCACCTGCACGGCGCTGGCATGAAGGGTCCGGTATTCTCTGGGTGAGCAGCCGTGGAATTCGCGGAAAAGCCGGTTGAAGGTGGGAATGCTGGAAAAGCCGGCGTTCATCGCAGCTTCCGTAATGGAGTTGGAGGGATCCTCCAGGAGCTCCTCCGCGGCCTTGATCCGGCGGCGGTGGAGATAATCCCCGAGCGTGAATCCTGTGTACTGCTTGAAAAGCCGGGAGAAATGGCTCTTGGACAGTCCTGCGTACTCCGCCAGCCCGTCCTGGGTGAGTTCCTCTGTGTAGTGGCCGTTAATGTATTCCAGCACGCGGGAGAAGCGCTGGACATACTCCTGCTGCTTGACCGGCGAGACGCCCAGGAAGAGTTCACTGGCATTGTCATGGCTTTCCATGAGGCGCGCGAACAGCTCCAGGAGAAGCGAGAGGATCGTGAATTCCGAGTAGGCGGCGTTCTTATAGTAGGCGTTCCGGATCCGGACGAGGATCTGGTAGACGTCATCGAAGATAAACGGGCTGTTCTCGGGGGTCATGAGAAGCGGCGCGCCGATCATGGTCTGCAGGCTGGTGTAGCCCTTGAGGTGGGTTACGGCCGAAACATTCATAAGGAAAATGAAGCGCCTGCCTTCCGAGGGCGCATGCAGGGCGTGGGGCTCTCTCGGGGGAATGATGAGGATATTGCCCGGAAGGATGTGATAATGCTCCCCGGCGGCATCCACATCGTAGTAGTTCTCCACCGGCATGATGATTTCCATGGCAGCGTGCCAGTGGGTCGGGTAATCCTCCGTCTGCTCGTTCAGCCAGATCCGGTTGGAGCTGTTCTCGGAGTACTGGACCAGTTCCTCATTCTGGCGCATTTTCCGGACGCCGGTCCAGTCGGCGTTGACAACGTTGTAGTTTTCTCCTGCGGAAAACTCTTTAATTTTGCTCATGGCATTTTGCTCTCTGACCGCCGGACCGCACGCCTGATCTGTGCGGTTTTTCTCTCTTAATCGTTTGAGTTTTGGCAAAAACTGACGATTATTGCCATATGGTTTACGACAATTTTACCATATTCCGGTCAAAACGGATCATTGCCGAAGCATAAAAAAGCGAAATCTGAGAAGTCGCTTACTCGTTTTGATAGGAATTGAGAAACGGGAAAAGGTACCATTAACCTATATTTCTGTGGTTTGTACAGTTTTGTCCTTATGCCATGAAATGAGGGAAAGCAATCTCCGGACGGGAAGCCGGGAAGAAACCTCTTCGGGGCGGTCGGAAGGGCAGGACAATGATTTGGGAGGCTGTCGGAATGAACAGGACCGGCATGAAGATTCTTATTGGGGCAGCGGGGGCGGCGGCAGCGGCAGCAGTGATTGCCGCGGCGCTTTTAAACCGCGGCCCGGAGAATTTCCGGGAGAAGTATGAAGGCCAGGACCTGGTGACGGATGTCGCCGGCATGGAACGAACAGGAACCTATTCCCTTTATCTCATCGGACACGAGGGCGGAGCGCGCCCCGCGAAGGATGTAGAGGTCGACCTGTTTGACTTCGAAGCCGAGGGTGAGGTCTCCGGCAGCGCGAAGGACGGGGTTCTTCACACCGGCACAGGCTCCGTGGTGACCTGGACGGTCGATGTCCCCGAAGCAGGCTTCTACAATCTTTATCTTGATTATCTGATTTCCGAGTCCCGCGGTGTCGCAGCGGAGCGCGAGATCTCCATCAACGGTGAGGTTCCCTTCGAGGATGCCCGCAATATCACCTTTACGCGCATCTGGACCGACGGCGGCGATGTCCGCGTGGACAACCAGGGCAATGAGATCCGTCCCGCCCAGGTCGAGGTATTCGACTGGCAGAGTGCGTACTGCCGGGATGACATGGGTTTTGTTGTTGAGCCCTTTGAGTTCTGGTTTGAGAAGGGGGAGAACAGCCTTTCCTTCCGCGCGGTAAACGAGCCGATGGACCTGCGGGGTCTGACGCTTAAGGCCGTGCGCGGCGACAGAACCTATGAGGAGTATGCGGCCGCCATGCCGGCAGGGGAGGGCAGCGCCGAGGCGAAGAGCTTCTCCCTGACGATCCAGGGCGAGGATTCCACGTTCCGCTCCGAGTCCTCCCTCTATGCGAAATACGACCGCTCATCCCCGACCACTGTGCCTAATTCCGTGACCCACACCGTGCTCAACTATGTGGGCGGCGAGACCTGGCGCAAATCCGGCCAGTGGATCGAGTGGGAGTTCGAGGTTCCCGCCGACGGCTGGTACAACATCATGATCAAGGGCCGCCAGAACTATTCCAGAGGATCGGTTTCCAGCCGCAGCGTAAGCATCGACGGGGAGATCCCCTTCGACGCGATGAAGGAGGTCTCCTTCGCGTTTGACAACGACTGGGAGTGCAAGAGGCTGGCCGATGAGAACGGGACGCCCTACCGCTTCTATCTCGAGAAGGGAAGCCATACCATACGCCTGGAGGCGACGCTCGGAGGGATGGGCGCCATCCTTGAGGAGATGGAGGACTCGACCTACCGCCTGAATCAGATCTACCGCAAGGTGCTGGTCTACACCGGCGCCAATCCGGACCCGTACCGCGATTACCATATCGAGAACAATTATCCCGAGATCATGCGCGCGATGAAGCTTGAGGCCATGCGTCTCTACCGGATCGTCGACGAGATGGTGGAGTTCTCCGGGCAGAAGGCGGAGCAGATCGCGACCGCTCAGACGGTGGCACAGCAGCTGGAGCGCTTCTGTGCAAAACCGAACAAGATCACTACGGAGTTCGTGAACTTCAAGGACAACATCACCGCGCTGGGCACCGCATCGCTGAACCTCAGCGATATCCGCCTTGATGTGGACTACATCACCATTACCGGAACGGATGTCAATCCTCCGTCCGACAAGGCCGGTTTTCTCGACAGGGCCGCCCATGAGGCGAAATCCTTCGTCGCTTCATTCTTCGTGGACTACAACTCGGTCGGCGACGTGTACGACGAGAAGACCGACCGGATCGTCAAGGTCTGGGTCCTGACCGGGCGCGACCAGGGCACAATCCTGAAATCCATGGTGGATGATTCTTTCATCCCTGACACGGGGATCAAGGTCAACGTCGAGATTGTCGATCCCGGTGCGCTCTTAAACGCGGTGCTGGCAGGCAGAGGCCCCAACGTGGTCCTCTCGGTCGGCGCGGACCAGCCGGTCAACTACGCACTGCGCCATGCTGCGGAGGATATCACCCAGTTCCCCGGCTGGCAGGACGTACTTTCGCATTACTCGGAGAGCTCCTATGAGCAGTACCGGCTGGACGGGCATATCTACGGAATCCCCGAGACGCAGACCTTCAACGTCATGTTCTACCGGCAGGACGTGCTCGACGAGCTGGGGCTCGAGGTGCCGCAGACCTGGAAGGAGCTGATTGAGCTCTTCCCGACCATTCAGGGCAACAACCTGTCCGTGGGTATTCCCACGGCGGCGGGCAGCAATTCCGCGGCGGCCTCCAGTACGTCGGTCATGTCCAACGTGCCGGATCTGTCCCTGTACTTCTCCCTGCTCTTCCAGTACGGAGGGGACATGTACAATGAGGCCGGGACCCGCACCACGGTCGATTCCGAGGCGGGAATCAAGGCGTTCGACGACTATGTCCGCTATTTCAACGACTACGGCATCCCGACCGTGTACGATTTCGTGAGCCGCTTCCGTTCCGGCGAGATGCCCATCGGCATCTCCGCCTACTCGACCTACAACACGCTGATGGTCTCCGCGCCGGAGATCCGCGGCCTATGGGATTTCACCCTGATTCCCGGGACCGAGAGGGACGACGGGCAGGGCGGCACCTACATCGACCGCTCGGATTTCATCACCGGCAGCGCGACCATGATGATCACGACCGAGGATGAGGCGTTAAGGAATGATTCCTGGGAGTTCATGAAGTGGTGGGCAAAGCCGGAGACCCAGGTCCGCTTCGGCAGAGAGATCGAGGCGCTCTTAGGTTCCTCAGCCCGGTATGCCACAGCCAACCGGGACGCCTTCTCCAACCTGTCCTGGAGCATGGACGACATCGGCGTGCTGAACGCGCAGTGGGACGAGACCAGAGGGATCCGCGAGGTTCCCGGAGGATATTTCACCGGGCGGCACATTTCCAACGCCATCCGCAAGGTCCTGAATGAGAAAGAGGATTCCCGGGAGACCATTATCGATTATTCGATCAAGATCGACGAGGAGATCATCAAGAAGCGCAAAGAGTTCGGTATGCCTGTCGACTGAACGCGCCGCGGGATATGTCCGGGAGCACCGGTCTTTGCTGCGGTATACAGCGTAAGGCGGTCCGCCCGGAAATGCCGGAGGAAACCAGAGGATGAAAGAGTTTTTACAGAAGTACATAACACTCCGCAGACACCAGATCCAGGTGGCGTGGAAGAAGGCCAAGGTGCGCAAGATGTGCTATCTTTTCCTCGCACCTTATGCCATCCTGTTCGCCATGTTCTACATCTTTCCTGTGGTGGCGTCGATCTATTACAGCTTTACCTATTACAACATCCTGGAGAGCCCCCGCTTCATCGGCCTCCAGAACTATATCAGCCTGATCCTTGAGGATGACATCTTCCTGACGTCGATCAAGAACACCTTCATGATTGCCATCGTCACCGGGCCTCTGGGCTATATCCTGTCCTTCCTCTTCGCGTGGCTCATCAATGAGCTGCCGCGCTGGATCCGCAGCATCGCGGTCATCGTGTTCTACGCGCCGTCCATCGCCGGCAACTGCTACGTGATCTTCTCGGTATTCTTCCGGGGCGACCCCTACGGCTATGTCAACGCCGCGCTGATGAACCTGGGAATCATCGACACCCCGATCCTCTGGCTGATCAATCCGACCTACATGCTGCCGATCTGCATGCTGGTCATCCTCTGGATGAGCCTGGGCACCGGCTTCCTTTCCTTTGTCGCAGGCCTTCAGGGCGTGGACCGCGCCCAGTTTGAGGCAGGGTATGTGGACGGCGTGAAGAACCGCTGGCAGGAGCTCTGGTACATCACCCT